>DAOVKQ010000004.1 GCA_030631705.1 Candidatus Omnitrophota bacterium
AGGCCTGCCTCGCATGAAGGCTTATGATATTATTCAGAGTATTTCCCTGAAGGTGATAAATGAGGATTCTAATTTTAAAGATGCGGCCTTAAATGATGCCAGAATCAGTAAATATTTAACTAAAAAAGAGCTGGAAGAAATATTTAAACCCTATACTTATTTAAGAAATATTAATAAAATCTATAAGCGTCTTGGGTTGTATAAGGTGATATAGTGAGAAAGGACAAAGGTGTCTTTTCTATTGCGATGATGCAAAAGAAGGGGTGCTTTTTTTCTTATAACATGTTCGACAGATATTGCTAATGCGGGAGGACAAGATGGAAAAAGTAAACGTGGAGTTGGCTGAAAAGTTAAGCTTGAGCGCGGATGAATTTGAAAACATAAAAATCCTGTTAAAAAGAGAACCAAATTATACAGAACTAGGGTTATTCAGCGCCATGTGGTCTGAGCACTGTTCTTATAAGAATTCGAAAAAAGTTTTACGTCTCCTTTATTCCGGAGGAAAAAAAGTTTTCATAGAACCGGGGGAGAATTCCGGTGCAGTTTCTCTGGATGAGGATTATGCGGTAGTGTTTAAGGTGGAGTCTCATAACCATCCCTCAGCGATAGAGCCTTATGAAGCTTCCGCGACCGGCGGCGGCGGATGCCTTAGGGATATTTTTACAGTGGGGGCGCGGCCGTTGTTTCTTTTAAGTTCCCTGCGGTTCGGTTTGCTCAGCGATGAAAGAACGAAGTTTATTTTTAAAGAAGTGGGGCGGGGATTTACTGATTACACTAATAAGGTGGAGCTTCCCGCTTTAGCCGGAGAAGTGTATTTCGATAAGTCCTATCAAGGAAATCCTTTAGTTAATGCGATGGTTGTTGGTATTTTAAAGAAAGATAATTTTGTCAGCGCAAAGGCAAAAGGCGTGGGTAACCTGGTGATTATTGCCGGTGGTCCGACAGGACGGGATGGCGTTGAGGGTGCGAGTTTTGCCTCAAGCGGTTTGGATGAAAGTTCCCAAAACAAAAAGGGCGCCGTAGCGATAGGTGATCCTGATGTAGGCAAGCGAATCAGGGAAGCTTGTTTAGAATTGGTAGAGGAGAAACTGCTTGTGGGGATGCAGGATATGGGAGCAGCGGGTTTGGTATGTTCTACATCGGAGACAGCGCACAAGGCGGGTACGGGTATCGAAATAGACATCACGTTAGTGCCGCGCAAAGAAGATGGTATGACTCCTTATGAAGTGATGCTTTCTGAATCGCAGGAGAGAATGCTGCTGATTGCCGAGGCCAGGAATCTCGATACGATTAAAAATATATTCGCTAAATGGAATATTGATTTTAGCACAATAGGAAAAGTAACCGATGACGGCGTTCTCAGAGTCAAGGAAAACGAAAAAATATGCGCGGAAGTTCCCGTTAAATTTCTTGTTGAGGCGCCGGAATATACCAGGGAAGCAAATAAACCGGCGTATCTCCAAGAGGTAAATATGTTGGACATGTCGGTTGTGAAAGAGCCACAGGACTATAATCAGATTCTTCTTGATTTATTGGTTTCGCCTACCATAGCGTCTAAAGAGTGGATTGCGAAAAAAGTTGAACCTCGGTTACTGAAAAATTCCTGTCTTTCTTTCGGAAGCGATGCCGGGGTCTATTATGTGCCTGAGGTTAAGAAAGCGGTTGCTGCTACCGTTGACGGCAATGGTTTGTATTGTTATCTCGATCCTTTTACCGGAGGGAAAATTGCCGTGGCTGAGGCAGCGCGTAATTTGGTTTGTTGCGGCGCGGAACCGTTAGGCGTTACTGACGGGTTGAATTTCGGTAATCCCTTTAATCCCGAAATATACTGGCAGTTTAAGAACGTTGTTTTGGGAATAACTGAAGCATGTAAATTGTTTGATGTTCCCGTAATAAGCGGTAACGTTAGCTTTAACAACGAGAATCCCGCGGGAGCGATTTATCCTACGCCGGTTATCGGTATGGTAGGGGTTGTTGATGATGTAAAGAAAATAATGAGTTGCGATTTTAAAAATGAAGCTGACGAAATTTTTCTAATCGGTGAAAATAAAGAGGAGTTGGGCGGTTCCCAGTATTTGAATGTAATACATCAATTAGTAAAAGGTAATCCTCCCGCTCTTGATTTAGACAAAGAACAGGGAGTGCAGCGTTCTGTTTTAGAAATGATAAAGCAGCAACTTCTCTTGAGCGCGCATGATTGTTCCGAAGGCGGTCTCGCGGTTGCTTTAGCAGAAAGCTGTATCGCTGGTAACCAAGGCGCGGTTATTACGCTGTCTGATTCTATTCGGAAAGACGCGCTTTTGTTTGGGGAAACTCAGTCAAGGATTATCGTAAGCGCCCCTTCCGGCAGTAGAAAGAATATAGAGAGTATTTGCGAAGAACGTAATGTTAGCTGCGCCTTGATAGGGAAGGTGGGAGGCAGTTGCTTAAAAATAAACGATTTTTTCAATGTAGAGGTGAGCGGGTTAGAAAAGGCGTATAAAGGAGCTATTCCTAAATTTGTAGAAGGATAACTATGAGCGGAATATTCGGCGCTGTATCGAAAAATAACTGCATGGAAGATTTTTTCTATATTGGGGACTATCATTCTCATTTAGGAAGTGCGTTCGCGGGAATCGCGACATGTGGCAAAAAAATGACGAGGAAAATACACGATATACGCAACAGCCAGTTTAAATCCAAGTTGCACGACGACTTTAGGAGCCTCAAATCAAAACAGGGTATAGGCGCGATTAGTTTTGAAGAACAACCCATATACGTTAAGTCAAAATTCGGCGATTTTTGTCTTGTTGTTAACGGATGGATTAATAATTGGAAAGAATTAACCAAAGAACTTTTTTCAAAAGGTTATTCTTTTAGCGAAGTATCTGAGGGCAGGGTAAATATCCCCGAACTTTTAAGCAAACTCATTGTTCAGAAAGATTCAATGCTTGAGGGAATAGAATATGCATTCTCAAAGATTAAAGGTTCCGCGTCATTCTTGATTCTTAATAGAGAAGGAATCTATGCTGTAAGAGATAAGCTGGGGATTTCGTCTCTTATTATCGGCAAAAAAAATAATACCTGGGCAGTGGTTACGGAAACGAGCGCTTTCCCTAATCTGGGGTTTAAGATTGTTAAGTATCTTCTGCCCGGCGAGGTTATATTGATAGGTAGAAATGGTCTGCGTCAGAAGCACAAGGGTGGGAAAAACTTGAAAATTTGCGCTTTTCAGTGGATATATACCGGATTTCCCACTTCAAGTTATGAGGGGATTAATGTTGAGATAGTCAGGGAACGCTGTGGGCAATTTCTGGCAAAAGACGATCCATTACAGCCGGATCTAATCTGCGGCGTTCCTGATTCCGGCATCGCGCATGCCTTAGGATATTCTATGCAGAAAAGAATTCCTTACCGGCGGCCTTTAGTTAAATATACTCCGGGTTACGGCAGAAGTTATCTTCCTTCGTGCCAGCACACAAGGGAATTAATTGCCCGTATGAAATTGATTCCCATAAAAGAAATTATCAATAAAAAAAGAATCGTTTTATGTGAGGATTCTATTGTGAGAGGGACACAGCTAAAAAGTTTTACCGTCCAGAAACTATGGGATAATAACGCAAAAGAAGTTCACCTAAGAGTAGCCTGTCCTCCTTTAATGTTTCCCTGCCGGTTTAATTTTTCTACGCGCTCAATCAACGAGCTGGCTGCCCGCCGGGCAATAAAAGCTTTAGAGAGAAAAGAACCCTTAAATGTTGATAAATATCTTGATGAGAAATCGTCTCAGTATAAAAGAATGGTCTCTTGGATTATGAAGGATATAGGCGCGACTTCTCTTAAGTACCAGAGATTGGATAATATGGTTAAGGCGATAGGATTACCTAAAGACAAACTATGCCTTTATTGTTGGTCGGGAAAGTTGTAACAATGAAAAGGATAACGTATAAAGACTCAGGGGTGGACATCAAGAAGGCGGATGATTTTGTTAAGGCAATCGGCAGTAAAAAAAGAGGTTTGCCGAAAGCATTCGCTTCCTTTTTTGACATAGCCGCGCTTTCCAAAAAATATAAGAACCCTATGCTTATTTCATCTGCTGACGGCGTGGGGACAAAGTTAATGTTTGCCCAGGAGTTAGGCGGCCATGATACTGTTGGTATTGACGTGGTAGCAATGAATGTTAATGATATCGTTTGCCTCGGGGCAGCGCCTTTGTTTTTTCTTGATTATATTGCTTGCGGTAAATTAAATACAGGGGTGTTGGGGAAAGTTGTATCAGGGATAAAAAAGGGGTTAAACGAGTCGGCTTGCGTTTTGCTCGGCGGTGAAACCGCTGAGATGCCGGGAATGTACGATAAAAATGAATATGATTTAGCCGGATTCTGTGTCGGAGCAGTAGATAAACACAAGGTGGTTGACGGCAGGAACATAAAACAGGGTGATTTGATAATAGGCCTTGAATCAAGCGGCCTGCATTCCAATGGTTTTTCTTTAGTGAGGAAAGTGTTAGGCAAAAAAGAGATAAAGAAGCATCAAAAAAATATTCTCATGCCTACCCGTATTTATGTAAAACCGGTTCTCTCTTTATTATCAAACTATCCGCTAATTAAGGGTATTGCCCATATTACCGGCGGCGCTTTTTACACTAAAGCAACCAAGATTTTACCTCAGGGCCTGGGTATGGTTATCGATAAAAAATCATGGAAAGTTCCGGCGATATTTAAGCTTATACAGCAGAAAGGAAATATCAGCGATAAGGAGATGTACTCGGTGTTTAATATGGGTATCGGGATGATCATAGTGGTAAAAAAAGATTGGGCAAACAAGATAGCAACTAAGGCGAATAGATTCTTTCCTGCCAGCATTATCGGCGAAATAGTAAAGTCTAAGCAAAAGATGTCTATTGTTTAGGCAGAAACGCGCCGCAAATATTTAATAAAATAAGATGGATAATAAGCTAAAAATACTGGTCGTCGGTTCGGGCGGCAGGGAGCATTGTCTTGCCTGGAAGATAGCCCAGTCGCCATTAGTAGATAAAATTTACTGCGCGCCCGGCAACGGCGGGACAAGCCTGGTTGCTGAGAATATAGATATAGAGGCAAGTGATGTAGATTCTTTGCTTGAATTTGCCTTAAAAGAGCGTATAGGTTTGACCGTGGTCGGCCCTGAGGCTCCTTTGGTTCTCGGGATTGTAGATAAATTTAACAGTAAAGGTTTAAAAGTTTTCGGTCCCGATAAAGAATTAGCTCTTTTAGAAGGAAGCAAAATTTTCTCTAAAAAAATTATGGAGAAATTTCGCATTCCTACGGCCGCTTTTGAGATTTTTGACGATTGCCGGGCGGCATACGAGTATGTTAAAAGCGCGAGTATGCCCATTGTTATAAAAGCCGATGGTTTAGCGGCCGGTAAAGGGGTAATCATTGCCGCCTCGGTTGATGAGGCCAAGCAAGCAATAGATTTAATTATGGTTAAAAAGAAGTTTGGAGCATCGGGGGACAGGGTGATTATCGAAGAATGCCTTGAGGGAGAGGAAGCTTCCATGCTGGTTATTACCGACGGAAAGAATATACTGCCTTTAGCAAGTTCTCAGGATCATAAACGCGTCCTTGACGGCGATTGCGGCCCTAACACCGGAGGCATGGGCGCTTATTCTCCCGCGCCCATAGTAAATGATATTGTTTATAAACGGACGATAGATAAGGTGTTTAAACCGCTGATTGCTGGTTTAAATAATGAGGGCAGGCCTTATCGCGGCGTGCTCTATGCCGGGTTGATGATTAAGGATGATGAGCCTCTTGTCCTGGAATTTAACGTTAGATTTGGTGACCCTGAAACCCAGGCTGTACTGCCTAAATTAAACAGTGACCTGGCAGAGGTTATGCTGGCTGTAAGCGAAGGCCGGCTTCAGACTACAGAGTTGGATTGGGATTCGCGAACTTGCCTTTGTGTTGTTTTGGCTTCCGGCGGATATCCGGGAAGTTATGACAAAGGAAAAGAAATTAAGGGCCTTTCCGCGGTTAAAGTATTAGAAGATATTTATGTTTTTCATGCCGGAACGAAGCAAAAAACAAAGAATACAAATCCGGACAAAGAATTCATAACAAACGGAGGAAGAGTCCTTGGTGTTGTGAGTTTAGCTAAAAGTATAAAAGAAGCGCAAAATAAAGTTTACTCCGCTGTAGAGATCATTCATTTTGAAAATATGCATTATCGTAAGGATATCGGCGATAAAGCGCTGATAACTAGGGACAGCGACTAGTTTATCCGTGCGATAAATCCCCGCGACCTTCAGGCCGGAGATGAATGCAGGAAACCGCAGGCTTACGCCCGAGGAGCTTCATTGGTTTTCAAGGTGTCATTATCCGGCTTGTAGACTGCGTTACAATAAGGTGTCATTCCCGCGAAAGCGGGAATCTGTCTTCAAAAGGCATTGATTTTACTGGATTCCTGCTTCCGCGGGAATGACAGTAATCTTAATCTACACAATTTTTAGCATAGCATCCCTTAAGTTTGAGTTGCAATTTTCTTCCCTGGATGTAAAATAATATAATTCGCGCCTATTAGTTATGTTCACTGCGTTTATCCTGAGCGTAGTCGAAGGGTTCCATAACTGGTGTGCTCATTAAAAATATTAGTGGAGGTTGAAGCAATGAAAGAAAAAATAACAATTATTTTAGGGAGCAGTTCGGATATCGGGAAGCTGAAAGATGGTTTTGCTTTACTTGATAAGATGAAGATAAAATATAAATTAGAAGTCATCTCAGCCCATCGCAATCCTGATAAGTTAAGAGAGTTATGTAAAAAAATGGAGAAACAAGGCACAAAAGTTGTTATTGCCTGTGCCGGACTTGCCTGCGCTCTTCCCGGTTTTGTAGCTTCCTATGTGGATATACCGGTTATCGGTGTGCCTATTGAAGGCGGAATGCTCGACGGGCTGGACAGTCTCTTGTCTATCGTGCAGGTTCCTAAAGGTCTGGGCCTGGTAAGCAGCGGAACAGGTAACAGGGGCCTGATAAACGCGATTATTTTCGCTTTAGAAATTATTTCCTTAAGTGATGAAAGTGTTCGTTTGAAATTACTTAAATTAAAAAAGAAGTTTAAAGATTGAAAAAAATAATGGTCGATAGAAATAGTTTTGATGAGTCAATAATTAAACAGGCTGCGTTATCTCTCCGGGAAGGTAAGATAGTCGCTCTCCCTACAGAGACAGTATACGGCTTAGGGGCGGTTTGCGATAACCAGCAGGCTGTTAACAGGCTTTATCAGATAAAGAAACGTCCAACGAATAAGCCCTTTACTATATGTGTACCGGATAAAACCACGGCCAAAAAACATTTTGCCGTAATGCCTCCTTTTGGTTACAGAATCTTGGATGAGTTTTGGCCCGGTCCTCTGACAATAATTTTTTACGCGCCGGGAGGAGAAAAAAAGATTGGTATCCGAATTCCTTCCCATAAATTAGTTCTTGCCGTTTTGAAAGAATTAGGCGCGTCTGTTTGTCTGCCTTCGGCAAATATAAGCGGAGAAAAAAATTCTCTATCAGCCGAAGAAGTAGAACAAATATTCGGAGATAGTGTTGATTTGATTATTGATGCCGGTAAATCCGAGCTTAAAGTTCCTTCAACCGTCGTGGATTTAACATATCATCCTTTTAAAGTATTAAGGGAGGGAAGAATTTCCGCTAAAGATTTAATGATGGTATTTTTTAGGAAAAGGATTGTCTTTGTCTGTACAGGAAATACCTGCCGTTCACCTTTAGCGGAGTATATGCTGAAAAGGCGCTTATCTGAGATATTTCCTTATCTTGAAGCAAGGTATGATATAGTTTCCCGGGGTATTATTTCCTTAGGCGCTCAGCCGGCGCATTATGAAATTTCCCGAATATTAAAAGAAAAAGAGGGTATAGATCCAAGCAGTCATATTTCAACAAAGCTTGACAAAGATATGATATTGTCCAGTGATATATTTATCGTAATGGAGGAGATGCATAAAGATTATATCATTAAGACAGAGCCTACGGCAGAGTCAAGAATATTTCCTTTAAGAAAATTCCTTCCTTCGGAGTATTCACAGGATATTATTGATCCCATAAGCAAGCCTGTCGAAGTATATGAAAAGGTTTATTTTCTTCTGGATCAGGCTATTAATGAATTGATAGAGTGGCTTTAGATAAAAGTAAGAGTTATGGTGTAGTATGAAAATAGCAATTGCCAGTGACCACAGAGGGTTCAAATTGAAAAGTATTCTTACTGAATATATCGAGAACAAAGATATGATAGTTAATGATTTTGGAACTTTTAGCCATGATTCCTGTGATTATCCCGATTATGTTTATCCGGCAGTCATGGCGGTTAAACAGAAAAAAGCAGATAGAGCAATTGTTATATGTTATAGCGGGGTGGGCAGCAGCATTGTTGCCAACCGCATTAAGGGTATTAGGGCGGCTTTGGTTTTCACCATAAGAACAGCAGTTCTTTCACGTATGCACAATAACAGTAATGTCCTGGTACTGGGAGCCGGTTTCCTCAAAACTGATTATGCTAAGAAAATGGTAATTAGATGGCTTAATACGCCTTTTGAGGGAGGGCGGCATTTAAAACGTTTGAGAAAGATAGAAAGCTTAACCGATTAAAAAGAAAAATGTTTGAACAGTTAAAAAAAGATGACCCTGTAGCGTATAAAAGTATTTGGCGGGAAATAATCAGGCAGCGGGAACAGATTGAGCTTATCGCCAGCGAGAATTTTACTCCTCTTTCGGTAATTGAGGCTTGCGGAACGCCTCTGACTAATAAATACGCCGAAGGATATCCTCAAGCAAGATGGTATGGTGGCTGCGGTTACGTGGATGAAGTAGAGGACCTTGCCTGCCAGAGAGTAAAAGAATTGTTTGGCGCCGAGCATGCTAATGTCCAGCCTCATTCAGGAACTCAGGCTAACATGGCGGTGTTTATGGCTATGTTAGAGGCAAAAGATACTATTTTAGCTATGGATCTTGCTTGTGGCGGACATCTTTCTCACGGTCATCCCTTAAATTTTAGCGGAAAATTCTATAATGTTATATTCTACGGAGTAAACAGAGAGACTGAATGTCTGGATTATAGTGAGATTGAGATTCTGGCGAAGAAGCATAAGCCCAAGCTGATCATAGCCGGAGCAAGCGCGTACCCGCGGATAATAGATTTTAAAAAATTCCGCGAGATTGCCGACAGCGTAGGAGCTTATTTGTTTGTTGACATGGCTCATTTTGCCGGGCTGGTAGCGGCAAAAATATATCCTAATCCTTGTGAATATGCCGAGGTTGTTACTTCTACTACTCATAAAACATTAAGAGGCCCCCGGGCCGGCTTTATACTATGCAGGAAAGAATTCGCGAAGAAGATAGATACAGCGGTTTTTCCCGGTATCCAGGGAGGTCCGTTCATGCATATTATTGCCGCGAAAGCGGTTGCCTTTGGTTTGGCTTTAAAACCTGCTTTTGCCGGGTATCAGAAGGAAATTGTTAAGAATGCCCGGTATTTTTCATTTTGTATGGAAGAAAAAGGTTATCGTATAGTAGGAGGAGGCACAGATACCCATCTTTTTCTGGTTGATTTAAGGCCTAAAGATTTGAGCGGAAAGAAAGCCGCTTTAATTTTAGAGGAAACTAATATTGCAGTAAATAAGAACCTGATACCGTTTGATCCCAAACCCCCCATTGTTACAAGCGGTATTCGCATAGGAACTCCGGCAATAACCACCCGGGGTGTAGATACCAAAGGTATAAAATGTATAGTCGAATTTATTGACCAGGCGTTGTCTAATCGTGATAATCCGAAAGTGTTCGGCGAAATAAAGAAAGCCGTAGCGGATTTTATTAGTAAGTATCCACTATATCCTGAAATTGAAGAATAAAATTGAACGCCCCAATTGGACTGAATATTTTCTGCAAGCGGCCGATCTTATCTCCAAACGTTCTACCTGTCTGCGCCGGAAAGTAGGCGCGGTTTTGGTTAAGGATAAAAGAATTCTTGCTACCGGATATAACGGCGCGCCCAGTGGAATTAAACACTGTAATGTTACGGGATGTTTAAGGGATAAATTAGGCGTTTCTTCGGGTGAGCGTCATGAATTGTGCCGCGGTTTACATGCCGAACAAAACGTTTTGCTGCAGGCAGCAATGCACGGAGTTTCGGTAAAGGGAAGCGTCTTATATATTACTAACGCTCCCTGCAGTATTTGTGCTAAAATGATTATTAACGCCGGTATAGAGGGGATTGTTTATAAAGATAACTATCCTGATAAAATGGCTAAAGATTTCTTGGAAGAAGCCGGGATAAAGATAACAAGAGTATAAAGCGCATCACGCGGGGACGCGCCGGGCGCGAATATATATTAACCGTTAAACAATAACTAATTATGAAGTGTCCTTATTGTAATCATAACGAAGATAAGGTAATTGATTCCCGGGAAACCATGAACGCCATTTCGATACGAAGGAGAAGGGAGTGTATAAACTGCGGCAAGAGATTTACTACTTATGAATATATCGAGAAAACACCTCTTATGGTGGTAAAGAAAGACGGGAGGCGGGAGCCTTTCAGCAGAGACAAGGTTGCTTCCGGACTGCTTAAAGCCTGTCAGAAAAGGCCGGTGAGCATGGAAAGCATAGAGAGGCTGGTATCTGAGGTTGAAAGCGTACTACAAAATAAATTCGATCGCGAAGTTGAAGCAAATTTTATCGGTAAACTGGTAATGGACAAACTTGCTTGTTTGGATGATGTTGCTTATGTGCGGTTTGCCTCTGTTTACCGGCAGTTTAAAGATGTTAACCAGTTTGTTAAAGAATCACGGGATGTTTTGAGTAAGAAGACAAAATGATCGAGGTTAAATTATCCAAGATCATTATTGATGAAGAAAAGAAAGAACAGGTAATTGTCTTAAAAGAAAAAAACGGAGATAAACTCCTTCCTATAGTAATTGGTTTAAATGAAGCCGCGGCAATAAAAATGGAGCTGAGTGGCTTTGTTCCTCCCCGGCCGTTAACCCACGATTTGATAAAAGATATAATGGATAATTTGCGGGTAAATTTGGAAAAAGTTGTTATAGATAAACTGATTGATACTACTTTTCACGCAAAACTTTGTATCAAGGATAAAGACGGTAAACAAAGCATTATTGACGCGCGGCCTTCGGACAGTATTGCTCTGGCAATAAGGATGAAAGTACCCATATTTGTAGGCGAAGAGGTATTTAAGAATCTTTTTCCAAATGTCTTATGAAGATAGGAATTGTTTCCGATACGCATGATAACCTAAATAAGATAAGGGATATGGCCGAGGTGCTTAAAGGCGCGCGCGTTGATTTTCTTCTGCACGCCGGGGATTTTATCGCGCCGTTTTCCATACCTCCTTTAAACGAATTAAACTGCGATTGGCTGGGGGTGTTAGGGAATAATGACGGCGAAATCGCCGGTTTAGACAAAGTATCAGGAGGTAGAATAAAGAAAGGCCCTTATTCACTGGAGCTTGATTCAAAAAGGATTATCTTGATGCATCAGTTTCGCGATATGGATTGCGATATTCTTATCTTTGGCCATACTCATGAGCCTAAAATAGAAAAGGGTGATAAGTTGATAGTAAACCCCGGTGAAGTTTGCGGCTGGGTTAGCGGTAAATCAAGCCTTGTCTTACTCGACTTAAACACTCTAAAGCCGGAAATTATATATTTTTAACCTGCCTTAATTGTATGAGTCTTAAAAAAGATTTAAAAAAGATACCTTATTTATCCCGGATATCATCTCTTGCTAAGAAGGAAAAAACCGCTGTTTGGCTTGTAGGAGGTTTTTTAAGAGATGTATATTTAGCTAAACGCAAGCCCCTCATTGATTTTGATTTCTGTGTCCGGGGCGATAGTTTTAAATTCGCGAAAAAAATAAAAAAACTGATTCCTTCCAAACTCATAATTTTAGACGATAAGCAGAAAAGTTACCGGATTATAATAAAAAAGAAAAATAGAGTTTATACTTATGATTTTAGCGCCTTAAGAGGAGATGATTTGGAAACTGATTTGTCTTTGCGTGATTTCACCATAAATACTCTTGCCTTGGATTTAACATGCCTGGAAAGGCCCAGGTTAATAGATTTACTGGGGGCGAGAGCTGATATTGATAAAAAATGCATAAAAGCAATGAGTGAAAGAGTGATAAAGGATGATCCGTTAAGGATTTTAAGAGCCTTCAGCTTCTCGGTTAACTACGGTTTTAAAATAGAGAAAACCACAGAATCTTTGCTTAAGGCGCATAAAAATCTTCTCAAGCAGGTATCGGCTGAGAGGATAAACGAGGAAATTTTTAAAATATTTGGTTCAAGTGATTCTTATAAGGCGATAAAAAGGATGAGCGATTTAAAGATTATTGATGTTATCCTGCCGCATATAACCGAACAGCGCGGTGTACGCCAGGGTTCATATCATCATCTTGATGTGTGGAATCATTCCCTTGAAACTCTGTACAGGTTTGAACTTTTACTTAAGCGAAAGTTTCTAAAAGATAAAGCAATGGGCGATTATCTTAGGCGGCCGGTTACCGGAAAGCATAGTCTCATTTCTGTAATAAAATTAGCCTGTATTTTACATGATGCCGGAAAGCCCCTTGCCAAGAAGAAGAAAAACAAAAGAACTATTTTTCATTCCCATGAGAAAATCGGCTCACAATTGATAGAAGACGTCTATACTGCCATTAAACTTTCATTAAAAGAAAAAGAGCTTTTAAAAAGGCTTGTTTTTTGGCATTTGCGTCCCGGGTATTTGGCTGATCAGAATTATCCTTCTCGCCGGGCAGCCTATCGTTTCTTTCGCGATATCGGGCCCGATGCCGTGGCAGTGGTTGCGCTTTCTTTAGCTGATTGGCGGGCAACACGCGGCCCCATGGTTAGCATGAAAAAGAGGTTAAGGCATGAAAAGATTATGTTTAACTTAATAGAGCACTATTTCAAAGAAGAGAAAAAACAGCCTTTGCCTAATTTAGTAGATGGTTTTGATATTATGCGAAAGTTTAAGCTCAAACCGTCTTCTTTGGTGGGAAAGGTTTTGGCTAAGATAAAAGAGGGGCAGGCGTTGGGAAGAATTTCAACCAAGTCAGATGCGTTCAAAACAGCCGCCAAGCTTATCACCAGAGATAAGCTAACAACGAAAAAGGTAATTTAATATTTTCTGTC
>DAOVKQ010000016.1 GCA_030631705.1 Candidatus Omnitrophota bacterium
ACCAGCCATACTATAAAGACATGGCTAAAAATGCCTTGATAGCCAGTTCGGATTATGATATACTGGCTCGCAATGCCATAATAGTGACAGAGACGTATAAGAAAGAGGAGTTGCCTGAAGATGTAAGTCTTTTAAAAAGGTTCCGTGTGTCCCATTATGGCGACACAAAACTGGAGTTTTATAGAAAATGAAAAAAGTCGTTGTGTATCCGGGGAGTTTTGACCCGGTCACGTACGGACATATTGATATAATAAAAAGGGCCTTGAGGATATCAGATAAGGTTGTGGTCGCTGTTGCGCATAACACAGAGAAGGATCCTCTTTTTGATATAGCTGAAAGAGTGGGTTTGCCTTTAGTCGCGGTGCTTGCCCCAAAACATATTTTGGTTAGGTTCCCAATCACCGAGAGCCAATGCTGCGCCAAGGAAACAGAAGGCGCCAAAACCATATAGGACGCCGGTTAATGCGCGATAACGAGTTGCGGAAAAGTGATATCCCAATATTCCATACACTAATCCCGCGCACAACACACGATAGGCAGAGAACTCCCAGCCAAAACTTGGATTACTTCCAACGAGATGGCTCGTAAAACTAAAGAAAAACCATGTTCCAAAAATTGTACTGAAAAGGATAAAGAGCGTTTTTCGATAAATGAAGAATGATAAAAGGTACGTTATCAGCAAGATACTGGAAATGAGACTCTGAGAACCATGGGTCCCAACATCAAACCCGGCTACATCAAAGGTCACATGAAGTCCTACAGGGCATACAAGCGCTGAGATAAAGTAGAACGCCCTGCTTACTGCTTCGGCTCGTTTGTTCTGCCTCAAGAACACGCCCGCGATATAGGCTGCGACGCCTGAACCCATTGTGGCAAAAATCTTTGTAGCACTATTGAGCGTTGACCAACGCTGACAAATAAACACTGTAATGCCAAGAAACACAATTGCCCCGCCCACGTAATACAAAATTTGGGAAATACCAGTCTGGGGCGTAACTATATCATCGACACCGGCATTTGCGCCAGTATCATAAGCAGAGACCACCTCGTCTTTGCTAATAAGGCTTTTAGCGGCTAAGTTCTGAATCTGCCGGAGTATTTCTTCTTTTTTCATTCCTGTCTTATCCATCCCAAGAAACGAGCTCTGCGATAGTAATGATAACGGTTATCTGCTGATGATTGCAGGTTGAGTTTTTTGCTAGTATTGTGCCCTTTAAGATACATGGAATTGTAGTCTGTTCCTCCTGAGAAGAATAGAGGAAAGACACCATAGTCTCTATTTCCGTAAACAACCTCCCAGCCATCCGGGGATTTTGAATTCGCATCCAGGGATAATTGTTGCGTCTCTTCGAATGAAATTTCTTTACTTTCATCTGTCGCGACGTTATGGATAAGTAACCTTACGATTCCCGGGGTGTAATGTTGGGGATATTTGACCTCACGTTCAATCAACTTTCCGCTTTCGACGACATATTGTTTGCCTTTATAATAATCGTCACCAGTCACATAAAGGAAATTAAACTGGGGCTGCGGACTAAATATAGCCGGCAGATAAATGCTAAGTGCCACCAAGACAATCATTAGAATAGGAATGGCGATACCAATGATAAGTGAGATGTTGTCTTTAATCTTCACGTACTTTTATTATTAACGTTTCTAATCTGTAAAGCGAATTATATCAAATCCGGCATGTGAATACAAGCGGATGTTCAACTGGCACCTCTGCGGTCATCTGTATGGGAGACAAGATACTTATCTAAAGCCATAAGGTAATCTTTCAGAACGATTACGCCTTTATGCAGGTTATTTACGCTCACGTATTCGTTTTTTATATGTGCGCAACCCCGGGAGCCAAAGCCAAAAGCAAAAGTTTCTATTCCCTTATTTTTTAAAAAGTTAATCACTGTGGCGCCGAAACTGGGTTTAAGCTTGTGTTCGATTTTATGTTTTTTAAGAATTCCCTTTAGAATCTTTATCAAAAAACTTTTTCTGTCTATCTCTACCGCGTCCTGAGAAGCTAAAACGCTTATTTTGTATTTTCCGGCATACTTTTTTAACACTTTTTCTGTTTCTCTAATAACATTTTCTTTTTTCATTGAGGGTATCAGCCTGAAGTCTAAATCAAAACAAACATATCCGGCGACAATATTAACTTTATCGCCTCCTTCGATTCGCCCTACATTCAAGGTAGGTTTCTTAAGTAAAGGGTGACGGCTGCGGGAAAGCTTTAGTTTTAATAAATCGTGCAGGATATAAATTGCTTCTTCTATGGCATTCACCCCTCTTTCGGGGTAGGCGCCATGCGCCTCCCTGCCAAAAACTTCTACTCTTAAATGAAGGAGTCCTTTCTGGGCTATAATAATATCGAACTCATTACTGTCTAAAACCAAACCATAATCTATACTTTTAAACTTCTTAACCAGCGGCTTTATTCCAAAAACGCTTCCGGTTTCTTCATCGCCGCAGAAAGCAAATATCAAATCTAAATTTTTAAGGCGTATCTTTTCTTGTTTAAACATCTTTATAAGATAAAGGGCAACCGCGACATTACACTTACAATCAGTGGCCCCTCTTCCGTAGATCTTACCCCCGGCTAATGTTCCCGACAAAGGACCATAGCGCCAGGCGCCGCCGGCAGGAACCGTATCTAAATGAGGTGTTAAAAGTATAGACTTTTTTCTTTTTAAGGAAGGGATCGTACAGACAACATTTGTTCTGTTTTTCTTAAATTCATGAAGGGTGCTTTTTACTTTAAGATTTTTTAGATATGCTTTTATAAAAAGGGATATCTTTTTTTCATTGCCCGGAGGGTTCTGGGAATCTATTCTAATCAGCTCCTGAGTAAGTTTTATTAATTCTTTACTTTTGCGCATTTATAGTTAATCTTCGTATGCCCTATTTTCGTAAATATCTTTTAAAGACAATGCAAGAAATTCTCCCTGCAAAGGGTTAAACCCCCGGTAAGCGATAAGAAAATAAGCTGTTGATGCTAAAGAACCTGTCCTGTTGCCGCGGGGCGTGCGCCAACCGTGTCCGGTATCAACATTGGCATGCGAGGCATAAGGCAAAGTAGGATTTGCCTTGCCTGAAGGCGACGGAGAACTAATAATCATCTTTTGCAGTTCCGAAGCATACAGTAAAGCTTTATCCAAATAAGATTTATATCTCACAGAATCCTTATCTCTATAGTAATCAGCCATAATTTCAAAGGCTAAAATCATCTGGGAGCTCCATTCTCCGGAAATAACACCTCCCCTGGCCAAATTCCGGAACTTGGCAAAATCAAAACCTTTTACTTTTATATTTGTATCTCCCCGGGCGAATGTTGTCTCCACTTCACAATTCTTAACCGCAAAATCTAATATTTCATCGGGATCCATATCCAGTAAGAGTAAAATTTCAGGGCCTAAAGCGGTAATCGACCAACTATAAGTATCAGTGGCTATGGTCGCGTCCCCTTTACCGCGGTTAACAGGAACCTCCTTATCTGTATAAGCATAGTCATCCAGCCACCTTTTTATCCTGCGGCTTGCCTGGGAATATTTTTCTTTTCCGCCCAACTCGTGAAACAGCTTAAAGAAAGCGAAAGAATCTAAATTATGCTCTGTGGAATACCAGGTAACCGTTGGCCCTCCGATAATACCTCCATCTTTATCCATCATTGTTATAAGAAAATCACCTACCTTTTCGGCAAGGGAAAAATATCTGTCATCTCCGGTCGCTTTTTCGTAAACAAGAGCCGCCAGCCCCACCCAGGCGTTAACACCCGAATAAATAGCATACTCAAAAACATCGCCGTTGGTATAATAAGCATTGTAAATAGGCTGATTAGCCATAATTTTATCAAGATAGAAACCCAAAATATTCTCTGCCCTCTCAAAATCATTAAAAATAACAAATACAATTGTCGCTAAAGACTGGTCATAAGTAAAAGCGACTTTGTCAAGATTCCTATCTCCCTCATAACTTAATACAAGTCCTCTTTTTAAATCCTGACGGTTTTTAATCCAACTATACATGCCTTCGAATATCTTTTTGCCTCTCTGGCGGGTAGTTTTTTCTCTTTCCTTAAAAGCAACCCTAAGGATATCCTGTGTTTTCCTGCTTTGATTTATTTTTTCTTTTAAAGAGGAATTTTCCTTCTCAAGGAAACCTATATTTTTGGTTAATTCTACAATTTTTTCCTTTAGATCCCTTGCTTTAGCGTCACTCTCCAACCCGTCATCCAAAGAACCTTCGTATCTCTTCTGCCAATAGGCAAGCTCTTTTTCTAAACCGGAAATCCCTTTGATTAAACTGTTTTGCTCCCCCTGCAAAAGGTTATAATTTTCTTTCTCTCTATCGATACTTTTTTTCAAAACCAAAGACTCTTCCAGTATATTTTCATATTCAGTCAGAACAAGCTTATTGGCTTTAATAGTCTTTTGTTCTTTAAGCCACGAGGTAAATGTCATCAAAATAAGCATCGATACGGCAAAACCAACGACAAAAGGTAAAAATTTCTTTAGCAGAGCATATTTAAAAAGTGAAAGTGTACTTTTTATTTTTCCTTCCTCAAACTCCACGCCTATCCTGTACTGAACAAAACGCGGCCTGTTTATTTTCTCCTGCCAGGCTACTCTCGCGTAAGTAAACATTCCCTCCTTTTTAAAGGGAACTTCTATCTGGAGAGCTAAGCGCACATTGGACTTCAGCCTATCAGCAAACCCCCACCAGAGATCGTTTACCACCAGGCAAATTCCTTGTTTACTTATGTTATTGGTAAATCCCTGTAAATACGGCGTCTGGTTTTTCCCGAAATCGTCAACGACATGAAACTCAACGGGTAACACCGTAGATATTCGCAAATATTTTCTTCGATTTCCGCTTACACCTTTCATAAGCTTAATCTTTTTAGCTTCTGTATTTTCTCAAAAAAGCGCTCAAAACCCACATCTTTTCTTACATTCTCTAGATCGGCATCTTTTAGAATATGGCAAAAATCATCATAGCCTAAAAGCACGGCTTTCTTTAATTCTTTAAAGGCGCTTTCAAACTTTCCCGTCAAAGACAAACTACAGGCCAGGTTATAATGAACAACCGGATCCTCCGGCTTTAATTCGCTAAGGCGCCTGTCCACCCTTAATCCTTCATCATAGAACCCGCTGCGCGTATAAGCATCGCCCAGGCAGGAAAGGGCCTGGACAAAATTAGGACTTTTCTTTAATAACTGCTCGTAGAATATTATCTCAAAATCTTTCCTTTTCCTTGTCTTCATTTATTTTCTACTTTCTCCAAGATGACTTCTTCCCTTAAAAGATACAGCACTTTCTCCAGCTGATTTTTAAATTTTTCATATTCGTTAGTCTCAACAAACCTGCTTTTTATTTTAAACTCCCGGAGGCGGATAAGTTCATTGCGTTCTTTTTTGTATGCCGCGCTGAATGTAAACCAAGGGCTATCCAAAACAGCCGGTTCGGGCATATGCTTTATTTCTAAATTATCCGGTAAAATTACCCGCAATTTAGAACGCTTGGAAAAAAGGGCGCCGAAATCAACGGCAAACCTTCTTTGCTCCTTGGCAATTAAATTATTATCGAGCTGCATCTCGTCTAATGCCGGAACTATTCTCAACTTTCCCGCGGGATTCAAGAATTTTTCCGTAGTAAAAACGTACTTAAGCACAGGTGCTCTGTCGAAATCATCAACATTCTTAATCTCATAATCCATTAACTTTGAGAAAGACGAAATTTGCACCATCTTTTCCTGAATATCTTCTTTAATCTTGAAAGGGTGTGTATATTTTAGATACCAGCGGTGGCCGGAGGTAAAAAACCCTTGAGTAGTTACAATTCTTGTAATACTCGCGTTCTCTTTGGCGTCAAGCGTAATTACCATTTCATAACTTACTCCGTTTTCCGACAGCATTGGAGTTTTGGTTATTTTCCACTGTTTGTCTAAAAATACCATAACCGTCCTATTCTGGTCGGAAAGAGGCAAATCCCCAAAAGAAGTCGTCTCCGCCGTAGGGTCCATAAAAATCAATTCTCCCTCGTTCTCTAAGGCACAAATAGCGTGGTTAAAATTAACTGAAGGAAATTCCTCGCTGATTTCGTAAATACTTCTTGTAGGAATCAATACCGGATAAGCTCTTATGCCGGAAAAACGCATCATAGCAACAAGGAGAATTGCCTGATCCTTGCAGTCCCCGTAGCGGTTCACAAAAACTTCCTCCCCAGCGTGAGGTTCGTGTCCGCTTTCTCCGTACTCTACAGCTACGTAACGGATATTTCGGGCACAAAATTCGTATAATTTTTTGGCTTTATCTAAATAATTTTTACAATCCTTAGTGAGCTCCTTTGTAAACTCTTTGGTTTGCTCACTTAAGGTGAATTTATCACTGTAGAGGCTGCTCCACCATAAGTAAATTTCCTCCCAGGAAGAAAAGCTGGAAATAGCTACAGCCGGATTCACCCTTGCCTGGGGAGGCATGTTATATTCAGGGATTAGCGGTTTAATTTCCTTAAACTCCCAGCTATATATTTTACTATCCGCTTTTTTCTTAAAGCGCGGCTTTAAATCGTGAGAACCGGCATAAACAGTATTAAAAAATTTAAAATGCGCCTTATCTTCTTTGGGGATGCTTAGCTTAAACTTAGCTAGGTATACGGGATATCTCTCACGCAGCCTATAGACAAAACTTATATCTTTTTCGTTAATTAATTTGGAAGAGTATATTTTTATCTTGTATTCAATAAATGAACCTACATCTACCATGGGCATGGAAATAATCATTGCCCTCGCATTGCTGTAAAGAGGGAAATTTAAGTACTTACTGACATCGCGAATGTGTTCTTTTCCGGCATACATCACTTTACCGTCCTTGGTAATCGACCGGGCCAATTCAAGCTCTATCCTCTCATAGGTTGAGTCGTAACCTATTTCCACTTCTGCCAAACGCTTCCCTCTTTCTTTTAAGATTTGCTCTATGACATGAACCGTGGAAACAGAAGTATTCCGGGGAGTAAGTTCTATATCTTCATTTACAAAAAGGATTACCGCGGCGGCATCGGACTCTTTCTCTATAAAATTTTTAGCTTTACGGGAAATTTCCAGTATTTGTTTGGGAATTTTTTGTTCTGTCCGCGATTTAATTTCTTTTATCCGCGATAAAGCATTTTCTCTTAACTTACCGGCAACTTTTTTATATGTTTTTATTGCCTTTGAGAACAAGTTTTTACTCTCAAGCGCGGTAGCATATAGATAAAAATATTCTCCGTCTGAAAAGCCTTCGATATTATCGGGAAAATCTTTATCCAGACGGTCAAATATTTCGATTGCATAGCCGTATTCTTTAAGGCACGCGTAAGCTTTAGCTAAAATCACTCTGGCCTGAAAATGTTTTTGATTTTTAAGGAGCTTTTTTATCGGCTCGTAATCGCGAAAGCTATAATAAAATTTCGACAGTCTGATTCTTAAATCATAATCACCGGGATTTTCTTTAAGGAGAACCTGATAGTATTTAACTGTTTTCTCGTACTCGGCTTTGAGGTTAACTGTCCCGGCATAGGAAGATTCCAGGCAAAAAAGAAACAATAACGAAATTATAAATTTAAGCAATAATTTTGAGGACATCTTTTATAGGCTGATTTTTGTAGAGACCAAGCTTCTTTGCCTCTCTGCTAAGGCTGTTAACGGTTGTTTTTATCCGCCTCCGCGCGTGAATCCGTGGAGCTTCATCTTAAAAACTCTTCTATCCGGACAATTGCCTCTTTTAAATTGTCTATTGTGTTTGCGTAAGAAATTCTTACAAAATTATCGTAAGCAGCGCCGAAAGCCCGGCCGGGGACAACGGCAACTTTTTTCTCTATAAGCAATTTCTTGGCAAAATCCAGAGAGTTGAGGCCGGTTTTCTTTATGGAAGAAAAACAATAGAACGCTCCCTTAGGCTTTACCGTAGAGAGCCCTATGCGATTAAGCTCTTTGACTAAAAAATCGCGGCGGCGCCTGTATTCTTTATTCATGCTCATGATTTCTTTATGACACTTTAAAGCTTCCTGGGCCGCCATCTGGGAAATAATCGGCGGACAAAGCATGCCGAAAGAATGAATCTTGGTCATTGCTGATATGATCTCTCCTGAAGCACAGGCATAGCCTATCCTGAAACCGGTCATGGCATGGCTTTTAGAAAAGCCGTTTAAAAGAATTGTTTTTTCTTTTGCCCCCCTTAAAGAAGAAAAAGGAATATGACTTTTATCATAAATCAATTCATGATAAACCTCATCGCTTACAACCACAATATCCTC
>DAOVKQ010000039.1 GCA_030631705.1 Candidatus Omnitrophota bacterium
AACCCAGCTGGGTTCTTATTAAATTGGCTGTTTTTATATCGTTGTTAGGATGAATTGTGTCTTACCGTTTTTGTGTTAATCTTAACGCCTTATCTTTAGGAGAAGAAGAAGCGCTCCATTTAGGAGTAAATACAGAAAAGACCAAACGTTTTCTTTTTGTTTTAGCTTCATTACTTACCGGTTGCAGCGTAGCGATATGCGGTATTATCGGATTCGTAGGTTTAATGGTTCCTCATCTTGTCAGGATATTCGCCGGAAGCGACCATAGAGTATTGCTTGCAGGGTCATATCTGGCAGGAGGAGCATTCTTGATTGTTTGCGATACTATAGCAAGAACGGTTATTTCTCCTTTGGAATTACCGGTAGGAGTTATAACCGGAATCTTAGGGGGAAGTTTTTTTGTTTACGCTCTTACAAAAAAACAAGTTGTTTTCGGAGAGAGATAATGCTTGAAGTTAGGAATTTAACATCAGGATACGGTTTAAAGATTGTTCTTCACGACATCAGCCTTAAAGTAAATAACGGAGAACTTCTGGGTATAATCGGGCCTAACGGTTCGGGTAAAACAACTTTTTTAAGGTCTATAACCCGGGCACTTAAACCGAAACACGGAGAGGTTTATTTTGAAAATAAAGATATTTGGCAAACCTCCTTAAAAGAGCTTGCCCGGAAAATAGCCGTGGTTTCCCAGAACCCACCTTTAAACCATATGACCGTTGAGGAATATATTCTTTTAGGAAGAATACCTTACTACCATAAGTTCCAGATAATTGAGACAAAAAAAGATTTAGAAATCGCTGAGAACGCGATGAGCTTAACTGACGTTCTTAAACTCAAAGATAGATTTATGGAAGAACTAAGCGGCGGGGAAAGGCAGCTTGTTATTCTTACCCGGGCGCTGGTTCAGGAACCAAAGCTGCTTTTACTGGACGAACCGACATCACATTTGGATATTACCCACCAGGTGGGAATTTTAGACCTTATAAAAAGACTGAACAAAAAACTTGGGCTTACGGTAATCATGGTCCTGCATGACCTTAATCTAGCCAGTGAATATTCCAATAGGTTAGTGCTTATTAACAAAGGTAAAATTCATAAAGCCGGCCATCCCGAGGAAGTTTTAAATTATCAAACGATTGAAGAGGTTTATAAAACGGTTGTAGTAGTTAAAAAAAATCCTATTTCTTCCAAACCTTACATATTGTTAATTTCCCGGGAAGAAAGAGAAAAAAGACATCCTATAATGAGAGAACAGTAGCCTGTCAGGTATAATCTGGTTTATACCTGATGATTATACCAGGAGAAAGCAATGGAGCAAAAAGGATTGATTCAAATCTATACCGGCGACGGCAAGGGTAAAACAACTGCTGCCGTAGGATTAGCCTGCCGTGCCCGCAGCCATAAGTTAAAAGTTTGCTATATTTTCTTCCATAAAGACTGTAAAAAATGGGGTTATGGCGAGCATAAAGCTTTAAGGAAACTTGGAATAAAAACGTATGGCTACGCAAAAAAACATCCACATTTTTATAAAACAGCGGATAGAGAAGCGCTGGGCGGAGAGTGTCGTAAGGCACTAAAATTTATCAAAAGAATTTATAACAAAGATATATACGATATGCTTATTTTAGATGAAATACTTATATCGGTGAGAGATGGTTTTTTAAAAGAAGAGGAATTGCTTGAAATACTGGATTTAAAACCAGACGGACTGGAGCTGGTTTTAACCGGGCGCGGCGCCTCAAAAAAGATAATTAAAAAAGCCGACCTGGTCAGTTGGATAAAGAAAATAAAACACCCCTATGATAAGGGAATAAAATCAAGGAAAGGGATTGAATATTAGTAATTCATTTTTTACAGAAGGCTTTTGATATATAAAGGAAGGAGGAGTTTAATGAGTAGAATAGCTAAACTTGTCGCAGTAGTCGTTTCATGCATTTCATCAGTAACGATATTGGAATCGTACGCGGACAATCAAGCTTCATATGTTAATGATGATACAAAAAGTATTATCGTAGAAATTGATTATGGAAATATTCGTCCATCTCGAATAGTTGAAGCTCTTTGGATAAAAGGAAAAACTGCTCTTGAAGTATTGCAGACTGTTGCCAAGGTAGAAACCCATCCTGTTGGTCAACATGTCTTTGTTGTTTCCATTGATGAAGTGGAAGGTAAACGTGGAGAAACGGCATGGTATTATACAGTGGATGGTAAAGCGGCAGATAAATTGGCTTATTCAAACGTTCTTAACGATGTGCATCATATGAGATGGACATATAAAAAAGATGTTTGTTCTGCGAAAGTAGATAAATGAGGGTGGTCATCTCTTAACTATTTGACCGGTTAAACAAAAAAGGGGGTAAAAGAATTGGTCGGAATTTGTTCTTTGGGTTGTGAATTATTGTTTGATGCAGAATTTGTGCCGGATAGGCAAAGGAAGTAAAGGTGCTTGTCTTGTTAGATGTTTACTATCTAACGGGGTGAAATTCCTTTCGCTGCCCCGCAACGGTAATACGAAAGTTCACAAAGATACAAAGATACCAGTCACAAGTATTCAATTTAAAAATATGTTGTTCTTGTGACGTTGTAACACGTGACATTGTGACTTATCGTGAGCCCGGGCTATTGTATATTCGGAAAGTATTCTCGAGGGAGGAGAAAAATGAAAAAGAAAATCTTAGTTTTAGTGGGAATGTTGATTTTGTTGACAACTAATCCGATTTGGGCTGAAGCGGAGGAAAAACTCATTGCGAAATATGACCTTGGAGAAGTAATTGTTACAGCTACAAAAACGGAACAATATCAAGCTGAGGTAGGAGATTCAACTACGGTAATTGCTGCCGAAGAAATAGGAAAAAAAGGCAAAATGACTGTAGTAGAGTTATTACGTGCCGTGCCGGGGCTTAGCGTTACTCAACAAGGGGGACTGGGAAGCTTTACTCAACTCTATCTTAGAGGGGGGGCGCCCGGCCATACAATGGTTATGATTGACGGAATAGAAGTGAAATATCTAATGGAACATGACGGCGGTTTTTTTGATTTTGCTCATTTGACTACGGATAATATTGAAAGAATTGAAATAATTAGAGGGCCGCAGAGCACCCTTTATGGTTCTTCAGCCATGAGCGGTGTGATTAATATTATTACTAAAAAAGGCAGAGGTAAGCCTAAGTTTAATTTCTCTTTCGAAGGCGGTTCCCATAATACTTTCCGGGAGTTGCTTAGCTTAAGTGGAAGTACAGAAAAAATAAATTATTCTTTTTCGCTATCGAGAGTAGATTCTGATGGAATATCTTCTGCTGCCGGAGGTGCCGAAAAGGATGGTTGTAGAATAAACAATATTTCAGGCCGCCTGGGCTTTAAAATATTTGAGAATAGCAAATTGAGCCTGGTTTTACGTTACAGCAATGCGGAAACTGATATAGACGACGCCGCTAATCAGGATGACCCTAATTATACTATTGAGAAGAAGATGCTTAGTTCCAAAATTCAATTTGACCAGTCATTAGCTGATTGGTGGGACCATAAAATATTCTTTTCATCCCTGAACACAACAAGAAAATATAAGGATGAACCTGACCCTGTAGACACAGGAGATGATACACATAGCTGGTATAAAGGTGATATGAGGAAATTAGAATGGCAGCACAATTTTTACCCTATTGAATCGGATACGATTACTACTGGTTTCGAATATAAGGAAGAAAGAGGTTTTGCCGATGGCTACAACTGGGGAAGCACAAGGTTCGACAGAAAAACAGTAGACAATAAAGCATATTATTTCCAAAATCAATTTAACTTCTCGGAGAAACTATTTACCACCGTTGGTTTAAGGATGGATGACCATCAGCTTTTTGGCACAGAGACTACCTATAAATTATCAACTGCTTATCTTATTCCTGAAACAGGAACCAAGCTTAAAGCCAATTGGGGAACTGGATTTAGAGCCCCTTCACTATATCAACTTTACTCAAGCTATGGCGATTCCAACTTAAAGCCCGAAGAAAGCAAAAGCTATGATTTTGGATTTGAGCAGGATCTATTCGAGGATAGAGTATCTTTTGGCGTAACTTATTTTCACAATGATTTTGAACAAATGATTGGAGGTACCTATACGATTCCGGGTGATTGGACTAGCTATAAATATGCCAACATTGATAAGGCAAAAACTAAGGGAATAGAAATAGAAGCTTCTGCTAAACCTATGGAGAATTTAGCCATAAGCGTAAACCATACGTTTTTAGATGCCAAAGATAAAACAACTGGTTTGAAACTGACACGACGTCCGAAAAATAAAAGCAATCTTGCGATTAACTATAGGTTTTTCGACAAGGGAAATATCAATTTAGGGATAACCCGTGTTGGGCACCGTTGGGTTAATAGCGCGAATACGCGGAAAATGAAGCCTTATGTCAAAGTTGACCTTGCTGCTTCTTATGACTTTAGGGAAAACTTTCAGCTTTTTGGGAGAATAGAGAATCTTTTTGATAAAAAATATCAGGAAGTCTATGGATATGCTACCCCGGGAGCATCTGTCTATGCCGGAATTAAAATAACTTTCTAAAAAGCAAAAGCGAAATCGGAAGGGAACAAAAGGGAAGAGCGGCCTTTTTATCTTAACATGCTATATTGCTTTAAATAAAAAGGTCGTTACCCCTTTTCATTTGCGCCGCCGCGGACATGACTGATGGAAATTAGTTATGAATTTTAGAAGGGAACCCAACGATGAGAGAAAGGAGTAGTATGTTTGAAAAAATTAAAAAAAGGGACGGCAGAATAGTAAAATTTGAGTCGGGAAAAATCAGCAGCGCAATTAGAAAAGCAGGCTTAGCAACAGGTGAGTTTGATGAAAAGGTTGCTCAGAAATTAGCTCTTAAGGTTTTGAATTTAGCACAAAGTATGATTGTTGACAGAATACCTGTGGTTGAAGAAATCCAGGATATCGTTGAGGAAGTTTTATTATCTTCTCCTTATCGCAAGACCGCCAAAGCATATATTATTTATCGCGAACAGCATGCCAGAATCAGGGAGATTGCCGCTAAAGCTCAAGTTGATTTAATTGATCAATATTTAAGTCAGATTGACTGGCAGGTTAACGAAAACAGCAATATGGCTTTTTCCTTACAGGGGTTGAATAATTACATTTCTTCGGAGCTTAGCAAAATTTATTGGTTAGATAGAATTTATCCGCCGGAGATAAGGCAAGCTCAATTAAACGGGGATGTCCACATTCATGATTTAAGCATCATTTCTGTTTATTGCGTAGGATGGGATCTTTATGCCCTATTATTAGAAGGTTTTAAAGGGGCACCCGGGAAAGTAGAAAGCAAACCTGCCAAACATCTACGTAGTGCATTAGGGCAGGTGGTTAATTTCTTTTATACCCTTCAGGGTGAAGCCGCAGGCGCGCAGGCTTTTTCTAATTTTGATACCCTTTTAGCGCCTTTTATAAAATATGACGGTTTAAGCTATAAGGAGGTAAAACAGGCGTTACAGGAATTTATCTTTAATATCAACGTCCCTACACGAGTCGGCTTCCAAACGCCATTTACTAATGTAACTTTAGATTTAACTGTTCCTAAATATTACGCCAATCAAGCGGTTATTATCGGTGGAAAGGCGCAGAAAGAAACTTATAAAGATTTTCAGGAAGAGTTAGGTTTATTCAATAAAGCTTTTTTAGAGGTAATGTTGGAAGGGGATGCTAAAGCAAGGCCTTTTACCTTTCCCATCCCAACCTACAATATAACCTCTAATTTTAACTGGGAAAATCACAATTTGGATAATTTGTGGCAACTTACGGCTAAATACGGGGTACCTTATTTTAGTAATTTTATAAATTCCGATATGGATCCTGAAGACGCGCGGTCAATGTGCTGTCGTCTAAGGATTGATAATCGAAAGTTAGAAAAGAGGGGAGGGGGTCTTTTTGGCGCCAGTCCTCTTACCGGAAGCATCGGCGTAGTTACGATTAATATGCCAAGGCTGGGATATTTAGCTAAAAATGAGGTGGAATTCATTACTTTCTTAGAGAAGTTGATGGTTTTAGCGAAAGAAAGTTTAGAAATAAAAAGAAAGGTTTTAGAGAAGTTTACAGAAGAAGAACTTTATCCCTATACAAAATATTATTTAAAGAATATTAAGGAGCGCTTTGGTGAGTATTGGAAAAATCATTTTTCCACTATTGGCTTACTCGGGATGAATGAGGCTTGTCTGAATTTGTTTGGAGAGGATATTGCTTCGGATAAGTCCAGAGATTTTACCTTAAAAGTTTTAGATTTTATGAGGGATAAATTATTAGAGTTTCAGAGAGAAACAGGCAATAATTATAATCTTGAGGCTACCCCCGCAGAAGGAACCTCTTACAGGTTAGCGAAGATGGATAAAGGAAAATATCCTAAGATTATAGGTGCCAACGAAGAACAATATAAAAAAGGCGCTGAGCCCTTCTACACCAATTCTACTCAGCTG
>DAOVKQ010000005.1 GCA_030631705.1 Candidatus Omnitrophota bacterium
ATACAGACCTATCCTGCAATTCGCTTATGCTCTGCCTAATCTTTTCTATTTCTTTCTTGGGATTGGGAACCATGCGCACCATGTTTCTTGTCTCCCGGAGTTTCCCCTGATTATTCCTAAGCTCATTTTTTAACTTCCCGCGGTAACTAGATAAAGGCCGGCCGACGAAAAGGACCAAAGCCAAAAGGATAAAAACCTCTACTGAGGCGGTAATTATTGACTGTGTTCTGGTATCTTTAATATCGGCCTCCCGAGTTTATTAGCAACGTTAAATTACAATACACAATAGACAAATTACCCCTCGGGTATACTCGGGGTTCCCTTTGGTCACAACCAATATACAATTACAAATATACAATACACAAACAGATAAAGACAAAAATTCTAAATAAATACAATATTTTGTTTGTTTTGAATATTAGGATTTATAATTTCGCATTTGTTTCGGATTTCGGATTTAGGATTTCGGATTTTCATATTATCCCATTATTCGTATAATACGTTTACCGTTAATAAACCAAATCAGCTACTATTTCAAAATTTGCCTTGGGAACCGGAGAATACACATCACGTTTGGTCGAAACCGGACGAACATTGGTAAAATAAGGCGATTCATCTAAAGCAACAAGATACTGGGAAATAGATAAATCTATCGTAATATATTCAGCGAAAACTTCCCCAATAATATAAATTTTGCGTTGCTCTTTCTCTCTCTTAATATTAAGGCGCCGAAGAGCCATGCTATCAGGCGTTATGTTACTTAGCTCTTTCAACATTCCCCACCAAAGAGGCTGTCTGCCGATAGCATCCTCGAGCAGAGATTTCCTCTCGGTAAGAATCCCTTTCATCGCCATATAACTTTTAATCTCTTTAATTTTTATAGAAAATTCGCCGATTTCGGCCTTTGTCGTATTAATAAGCTTGTTATAAAGCAGGCACTTACTGTAAGAAAAAGAATACACTCCCAGGATTCCCGCAAGAAACAGGAAAAACAATATCCTGGTGAGAACGGCTATAAAATTAATCCTCTGCTCCAGCTTCTCTTTGGCAGGAAGAAGGTTAATTTTCCCCCCCTTATTAACACATAAACCAAAGGCAGCGCTTAAATGCGGGGCAGCTTCTTCCATAACCAAATCATGCCTGAACACTCCTGAATCCGTCCAACCCTTGACCGCTTTCAAAGGATCTAATTTCTCTACTTTAGCTATGTGTAAAGTTTGGGTATTAGAAGATAAAAATTTATCAATATTCTTAAGGCGGGAGCTTCCACCGGTAAAATAAAGGCAATCAATCTTGTTTACACGGAATGTCCTGTAATAGTAGGTTACCGTTCTTGTTATTTCGGTAGAAAAACGCTCCAGCATCGGGCGTAAGGCTACGGCTATCTGGTTACCTTTAATTATCCCGAAATCAGTAAAATACTCTACAAATACATCCTCTTCCAGCGGTATGCCGCATTGACGCTTGACTTTTTCGGCATTTTCATCGGTAACATTGCTCATGCCTAAAGTCATCATCGCTTTCATTATCGCCTGAGTAAGCTGTTCTCCCCCTATAGGAATTTGACGGTTAAATTGCAGTAATCCTTTTTTATAGAAATTAAGCACGCTTTCTTTTGTGCCGATGTCTAAAACAGCAACACAATCGTAGTCTTTTGCGACAGAATTTACCAAACCGCTTAAAGCATCAGGTATTACATTAACAGCTATGGGCCTCATATCCAGCTCTTTTACCGCCTTAATATGCTCACCAAGCACATACTGATCCATAGCAATACAGGTTACCTGAAAGGTAGTTCCTTTTTCCTCTTTAAACTTATTAGTCACAAAAAAATTATAGAGAATATTAGTTAAATCTACCTGAAAAGGGAGCTTTTTCTTCAACTCAACCCCGACTATAGCTTTCAATTCTTTTTCTGAGGCTGAAGGAATAGTTATCGCGAACACATAACACCCTTCCCCCCAAAGAGCTATTTTACAAAGCTTGGTTTTTATCCGCGCTTCATAAATAAACTCTTTTATAAAGCCGTTTACCAATTTCTTTTTTTCTTGAGGATTATCTTTGGCTATCGAGGGAAGTCCGCGAACGCGGTAATTACTAATGACATAATTCGCTCCCGACCTCTGCAGTTGGGCTATTTTAATATAACTAGTTCCTATATCAAGGCCGACAATACACTGAGCGGAAAGGAAAAAATTCTTTACAGAAGAAAAGATTTCTCCTAAGAAAAATCTCTGTTCCTTGATTTTGTGTTTGTTTTGCGCCTCCACTTCATTTTAAATTCTACAGGCGCATAAATAATATGTCAAGAATAATCGCCTTTCAGCGAAAACGGGAATGTTAATCAAGTATGCCGGATTTAGCCTTAGAGAGGTTAGAGTAAAGTGAAACAGGTGTTTTATTTCTCCTGCCACCTGATTACGGAAAGAGTTCCCTGTATAAAACCTGCGGTATCGACATACTTATCGTTATATTGTAAATCAATCGAACCGCGCAATATTATGTTTTTTCCCATAACCGCTATGCCGTTGATATAATTAATGTCTACGTCTCCGTTTTTACTGAAAATTAAACCATCGAACTTTCGGGCATCTCTCTTTTTTTTATCAGTCGAACCGGCGGGAACATGAACGAAAGTTATGTCTCCGTTTTTAGTCGCTAAATTAGGAAAAGTTTCATGCTTTGACATATCGACATAAGCCTTTGCAGCTAAAGAATTGTCACCGATAATAGTTATGTCTCCTTCGGCAATGATACTTGTATGATTAAGGTTTACATTTCCTGATGTTAGGTCAATAGTTACATCGCCTTTTACATAATAGACCCCTTTATTGTTAAGGTTATCATTTTTATCAAATGTCTTGTTGCCGCTATAAACTTTTCCCCCAGTAACAGCATAATCTTCAAAATACGCCATATCAATACTAGGCAGAGAAGTAGAATCTATTGTACGCGAACCATCACCGGGAATTGCTAAATCATCATCACTGGTTTCCTCATCAGGATATGTCTGGGTATCACTATCCCTGCCTTCAAATCTTGGTGATTGGAGATTACCGTCTATATCGACATCATAATTAGAACCGGCGGGTTGAACTTTAGTATTATGCCAATCGAACAAGTCTCCCCCGGTAAGCACGTTGGTGAATGCTCCTTTGGTTATATCGACTTCTACTATGCGCATTGTGCGATAATTTGACTCTTGAGACATAAAGCCGCTTGAAATAAGGGTTATGCTTGAACTGCACTGGTTATCACTACAGGCGCAATCAACCCTATATTGGTTATTTCCTAAATTATGCAGGACGGTTCCCGAATAAATATCTTTTCCGTCACCATCAAAATCACAGTCAAAATTATCCGCTACTTCCCTCATCGCCCACTCTATACCTGACTCGGCAATGTATAAAGCTTTTTCCAATTCGAAATTCCTTAAGTTAAATTCAAAATCGCCCGACTGCATAATCAAAAGAGTAGTTCCCATTACCGAGAATACTAACATCAGGAATATAACAATAATCAGCGTAATTGACTTTTTTTGTAATTTCATTACCATTTTAAGTTTCTGGGAAATATACTAATATCAAGGCTCTTGGACTGATCCCCTTCTGTTATATCGAAACTTACCTCTATGCGGTAAATTTTACCTCTGTCAGTTTGCGAAAGCGGCAAAGAGCTTAGCTGGGCACCCGCATCATCATAATAGCTGAATCCGAAATTAGACACGCCGTCCATCAATACATAAGAACCCTCAAAACTTCCGTCAACATTGCTGTCTAAATCATAGAAGATATCCTCACCCGAGGAGCGATAGCGTATACGCTCATCACTTCCTGATTCGTGTAGGCGGATAAACTGAAAGCTCCCCAAATCCGCTGCTTCTATTGTCTCCTGGCTCTGACTCGGCTGCTTAATCTGACGGATTTTTCTGGTCATCTGTAAAAGCGAGGCTCTGGCCTGACTTACTATTTCACTACGAAAAGAAATAAAACGCCAGGTATCAATGGCGCTGGTAAAATATAAAGAAACTCCTCCGGCTAAAATTCCTACCAAGACTATAACAATTACTAATTCAATCAGAGTTACCGCTTTTCTTGGCATAATTTTTTCTAATAATTGCTTACTATCATCTCAAGGCTTACCGTACCGATATTAGCAAAGACGCTTGTGACCGAAACGGTTATTTTTTTATAATTACTGACTCCTGCCGTCGTCACCCAGGAAGTCCCGCTTAAGTCGGCATACTCTACAGATATCAAACGGCTGTAATTAACTGCCGGGCTATCGGAATATCCGTGATAGTCATCAATATCGTCCCAATTAGCATGGTCGGTGGAATTTTCCTGGGTGCTCCCGTCTACTCCGGTAGTCGAAGTGTCCAGTCCTAAATTGGCGGGATTCGTCCAGGGACTCTCGGTATTTTCATCAAAGCGGCGGCTGCGCATTTCTTCCATTAGGTTTTCGGCATAAAAAAGAGAATTAACGATCGCTTCCGAATCTACACTTCTTAAATTAACCTGGGTAAATGTCGCTAAAAGAGCCGGGATTATCAAAGAAATAACGACAATTACGACTATGATCTCAATTAAAGTCATTGCCTTTCTATAGCTGAGAATCTTTTTCACCAGGTCACTCTTCCTGTTTGAGGAGATACGTTTATGGTTAAGCTCTTTCCGTGATAACTAAGTTCTATTGTGCCGCTCGAGGTTAAAGATACTCCTCCCGCGTCCTGAGGGACCCCTTCCCAATTAAACCTTAACACAGGAGAAGCGTTAAAATCAACATCATATATATCTATGCCTTTATACTCGTTATCGGTCGTAAAGTTAACAGTTAAATCGCCGCGGGTAAAGGTATCTTTAGCTAACTGCTGGTCAGAGGTACGCCGCAGCAGATAACTTTCATTGATTACATCGAATACTAATTCGTAATCCTGATGGCGGGAAATTGATAAATTTTGCGCGTACCTTATGTCGGAAATTACTTTTTTTCCTGCTCCGCTTAGTTTTAAATCATAAAAAATATCCAATCTCGGCCTGGAGGCTAAAACCAATATCCCCAATATAACAATAACCATTATCGCCTCAATTAAAGTAAAAGATAACGAAGAACCTCTTCCTAAACTTGTGGAATTCTTAACCATCTTACTGCCTGCAATTATACAAATACGACTGCGACACCACCATCGCTTTTCCGGATAACAGCTTACATAAACTCATTATTTCTTTGCAGATAAACAGATGTATTGTAAGAAAAATTAGGGGATAGATAGTGATTTTATCTTCTCAAGCGCCTCCGTAATAACGCTTTTTAGATATTTAATTTCCTCGTCTTTTTCTTTACTCTCAGCAGCAAGCCCTTGAATCTTACTATCCTTAAAACCGGAGTGTTCAGCAAGAAGTTGCCTTAAAGATCTAATCTCACTGTTTTGACGCTTAATCTTATCAGTCAAATTCTCAATTCTAAGTTGTTTTCCAACCGGCAGAAAAGATGTCTTACCAGCCTTGGACTCAACTTCCAGCTTCTTATTAAGAGAAGCTATCTGTTTGTTTGCCCGCTTAAGGCCAGCCGACAGATCTTTATTCTGAGCATTGACACTGGCAAGGCTTTCCTGTAGTTCAAGCATAAGCTTCTCACTTTTATCCAGGCTATTCAGATTATCTTTTATCGTCTTTTCGGCTGAAGATAATTTTTTCTTTAAAGAAACTAACTCTTTTTTCTTGCCCGGAGGAATCCTGTAAACCACCTTACCCGCAGCTGTTGGTTTGGGTTCAACAGAGGCGGAAACAATTTCAGCCTTTGCCTCATCAAGCCGCAAAGACAACTGTTTATTTTCTTTCTCTAACCGTTTTAGCTGTTGCCTCAGGTTTTTAACTGATTCTGATTCTTTACCGGCCAGCTCTAGTTTAGCCTCTAATTTAGCATATTTCTTATCCTGAGAATAAATCTTGCTGGTAAAAGAATCGATCTCTTTATTTAAACGGATAATATCCTTATCTTTACCGGCCAATTCCTTTTTAAGCCTGGCAGAATCTTCCTCTAACTTCTGGATAACGGCCTTCTTGTCATAAACATCTTTTTTCATGTATCCCACGTAATCACTTACCTGATTAAACTCCTTACTTTTTGAATCCAGCTTCTTTTCAATATCCTTAACTACCAATGTAAGCCCTTTTTCTTTTTTGGAAAAGGCCGCGGCTTCATCTTTAAGTTTAATGATACAGTCTTCTTTCTCGTTTATGCTCCATTTTATTTTCTTTATCTCCTTATCCTTAACGGCAATATCTTTCTTAAAGGAGCTGATCTTTTCCCTTGATTGCGTTAATTCGGAGTTCAAATAAACCGAGTGTCCCTCGGACTTCTCAAGTTCCTGACTGAGTTTTTTCTCCTTTTCGCTTGCAATCCTAAGGTTCTCTTTTAACTCAGCAACAAGCTTATCTTTTTTATTCATAGTCAGTAAATTATCCTCTAAATACTTATCCCGGGTTTCTATATCTTTCTTAAAACGGCTGATATCTTCGTATTTAGAGGAAATATCATCCTTTAACGCCTTGATATCCTGTTTAAACCGCGCGATATCTTTGTGTTTTAAGTTCAATTGCTCTTTTGCTTTTTGAATGTCGGAAATAAGCTGTTTTTCTTTTGCGGAAGCTGTTTTCAAACTTTCCCGCAATTCAAGAATGAGATTTTCCTTTAAAGAAAGCTCCTTTAAATAGATTAGAATCTTTTCTTTTTCTTTCTTAATATCCGACAATCTGTTTTGCAAAGGCTTAAGCTTGAGCTTTTGAACCTCGATGTCGTTATCCAATTCTTTTAGCCTTTCCTGAAAAACTTTCTTTGCATCGTCGGAATAAACAGAGAACGACAAGCAAAAAACAATAATGAGGAAAAATAGGAATGATTTTCTTGAGTCTATCATAGTTTTATTACTTCTGATTTAAATTATACCTATTAGCATACCGTTGTCAAATGCTTTTTGCCGCTGATTCATCAAGGGTGTACCTAAATAGGACGTCTGTATAACTATATGGTATAATGTTTCTCATGGAAGATAATTTTCAATTGGATGAATTTCAGTCTTGCGCAATCAGCTACGCGCGCAAAAACTACTCCGTAATAGTTTCCGCCCCTACCGGAGCAGGCAAAACACTGATAGCAGAATATATAATAGAAGACTGCATTAGAAACGGTGAAGGCGTAGTCTACACTGCCCCCATTAAAGCACTCAGTAACCAAAAATTCAGGGACCTTTCTAAAAAATATCCCGGTAAAGTAGGGCTGTTAACCGGTGATATAAGTATTAATCCAAGAGCCGAGATAATGATTATGACTACGGAAATATTTCGTAATGCCATACTCACTGAACCCCAAAGATTTAAGACAAGGACCTGGATCATCTTTGACGAGATCCATTATCTTGACGACATTGAACGCGGCACGGTATGGGAAGAAACAATAATACTGTTACCTAAACATATGCGCCTTTTAGCATTAAGCGCTACCTTACCGAATATAGACGAATTCATATCCTGGCTTAATTCTGTTCATAATTTCCCTATCAAAAAAGTAGTAGAAAGAATAAGGCCTGTCCCCCTGAATCTTAGAGCCCAATGCGATAATAGAATATTTCAAAATATAAAAGAGCTTCAAGCCTCGGGCCTGCTGCATAAAAAAACCAGGAAAAAATCTTATACGGCGGCACATATAAAATATAACAGGCTCTCAACACTAATAACGCACCTGAGCGACTGCTCTCTCTTACCCTGTATATATTTTTCTTTCTCCAGAAAAAAGTGTGAGGAATTTGCCGGAGAAATTTGCGGTTTCAATTTTCTGACAAAAGAACAATCGGATAAACTTCTTAATACATTTAAAGCCCTCGTCGCTAAATTTGATATTGGAGACGACCCCAATATAAACTTGCTGTACCCTTTGATTAAAAACGGTATTGCTTACCACCATGCCGGCCTTTTACCTGCCCTTAAGGAGACAATTGAAAGGCTCTTCTCTACCGGCCTTTTAAAAATGATTTTTGCTACGGAAACTTTTGCCTTAGGCATTAATATGCCCGCCAAAACTGTGGTTTTTGATGCCATTTACAAATACTACGGGAGAAGTTTCCATTATTTAAAAACCCGCGACTTCTATCAAATGGCCGGGCGCGCCGGACGCCGTAATATTGACAAACAGGGTTATATCTACCTGAGGATACGCCCTTTCCGTTACGATTTCCCTGATATAGAAAAGATACTCTACGGCAAATATGAACCTATAACCAGCCAGTTAAGAAGCTGCTATGCCACAATTTTAAACCTTTACAGAATTATGCAGGAAAAGTTATATGATATATATCCGCGCTCTTTTCATTTTTACCAGGCAAACCAGTTCAGGAAAAAAGAAGCCTTCCAACTGTTAAAAAGAAAAGTGCTGCTTCTGAAAGAAATGGATTACATTACTGAGGACGGTATAAGCAGTAAAGGAATCTTGGCTTCCAAAGTTTACAGCTTTGAGCTCCAGATCGGCCAACTATATGAATCAGGATTTCTGGATGGCCTTGACGAATTAGGGTTATTTAAAACAATATGTTCCCTGGTATACGAACCGCGGAAGAATGAACAGAAAGCACAGATTTCAAAAAAAACAAAAAGAATAAAAAGAGACCTGAAAGGTTTTATTGAAGCAATCCACAGAGAAGAAAGAAAGTTTCAGATTTACCCAATAAGTAAAAGATTCTACTTTGACATATCCGAAGCCGCCCGGGCCTGGTACGAGGGATATGATTTTTATAAACTGTATAAATTCTGCTACGCCGATGAAGGAGAAATATTAAGGTATTTCCGGATGACAATTCAAGTGTTAAAAGAAGTACGTTCCTCAGAAGTAATAAAAGCTCCTTTAGCGTCAACAATAAATAACTGCCTGAAGAAAGTAAACCGGGGTATCATAAACGCGGAAAACCAGCTGCGCCGGGAAATATAGGCGCTGCTGCATAATAGCACCAGCGCTAATCGCTGTAATCGGGTTCTTTCGTCCAACTTAAACAAGAAAGAACCAAATATAGTCAGCGGTAGAGGTCTTTACGAAAACCTCTCTTTAATACGGTAATACCGCAGGAATCGGCAAAAGACTGCTTTAAATCCAACTCCCCGCCCATACCGATAGTAGTATTCTTATCAATCACGTTAAACCTGTCTATAATAGCTTTATTAATTTTACAGTTCTTTTTAATGTCGGTAAAATCCATAATAATGGAATCCCTGATTTCGCATCCTTCTTCTATTTTAACGGCTCTGCCGATAATGGAATTAAAAACTTTCGAGCCCCAAATTTTCGCCCCTTCGTTTATTAAAGAATTATTGATTTCCGATTCCACAATATAAGCCGGGGGATAATCCAGGTGAGAAGCGTATATCGGCCAGTTTTTATTATCCAGATCCAGCTTCGGGTTTTTGCCTAAAAGATCCATGTTTGCCCGCCAATAGCTGTCAATCGTGCCTACATCGCGCCAGTAAAAGGCTTCTTCGCGTTTTTTTAAAGAAGGAATCCTGTTTTTTGAAAAATCGTAGGCAAAAACGTTAGCCCCCTTTTCGACCATATAAGGAACGATATCTCTTCCAAAATCATGAGTAGTGGTTTTTCTCTCTACCTCTCCAAGAGTTTGCATAAGAATATCGGCATCAAAGATATAATTCCCCATTGAAGCATAGACAGTTTCATTTCCCTCAATAACGGGCTTCTCTTTAAATTCAGTTACTTTTGAATTATCATCAAAACTAACTACTCCGAATTTTTTTGCCTCTTCGATATTTACGGGAACTACGGAAATAGTAAGGTCAGCGTGGGTTTTAACATGAAAATCTATCATTTGCTTTATGTTCATTCTGTAAATATGGTCGCCTCCGAATATAGCTACTAATTTGGGCCTAAAATCATAAATAAGATTTATATTCTGATATACCGAATCCGCCGTGCCGCGGTACCACTCTTTTATATTCTCGCGGCGCATCTGAGGCGGAACAATAGTAATGAAATGTTTGGATAAAACACCTGTTTTGTTCCATGTAGTTCTAACATGCTCTATTAAAGACTGGGATTTGTACTGAACCAGAATATATATGGAATAAATTCCCGAATTTACCAAGTTACTCAAAGCAAAATCTATAATTCTATACTTACCGCCAAAGGGAGTAGACGGTTTTGTCCGTTCTAAAGTAAGAGGATAAAGCCTCTCGCCTCTTCCTCCTGCTAAAACCAAAGCAAGTGTTGATTCTCTCATGATACTCATAAAATTACTCCTCTTTTATTTCGCCTGCCTTGACAAGAGAGAACTTAGTAATGGAAGGCCCAATCAATTCAAAAACAACCGTAGTGGCTATGGTTATTGTCAATATCAAATCCCCCCATCCACCATTAAGGCTATGCTTAGCTACTAAAGCGCAAGCTAATGCTACTCCTGCCTGAGGGATTAAGGCAAGTCCCATATATTTCTTTACCAGACGCGGAGAATCAACAATTACCGCGCCAAAAAAAGCTCCCACATATTTACCCAGAGTACGGAAAATTATAAAAGCTAAAGCCAAACCACCGCCCGCTAAAAGAACCCTGACATCCAGACTTGCTCCTGCCAGCACAAAAAAGATAATATAAAGTGGTGTTTCGATATCCCGCAAAGAATTAAAGAATTGACTGCTCATTCTGTTTGTATTCACTAAAACCGCCCCCATAAACATACAAGCCAACAACACAGAGAAATTAAAAGAATAGGCTAATCCGATAGTCAAGAATAAAAAACCCAGAGTATAAATCAAACGCTCTTTGACCGAGGTAATAAGATGGGTAAATTTATTAAAAATTACGGCTGTTAATCCTCCCACAAGAAACGAACCAGCTATCTCCATAGCAGATTTAGATAAAGCATTAAAAACTGCTGTGATACCGATAGTATGGGCAATGAATGATTTGGCTAAAGCTAAAGATAAAGCGAAAATAATCAAGGCCCAGGCATCATCTATAGCCACAATCCCCAACAGGGTATCAGTAAATTCTCCTCTGCTCCTATATTCCTGAGTCACCATTACAACAGCAGCAGGAGCGGTCGCAGTTGCAATCGCGCCAAAAATAAAAGCAATATAAAAAGGCTGGTGAAAAATAAGCCAAAAAACAAAAGATACTAACAGCCATGCAGCAAAGGCAGATGTTATAGATATGCTTACTACCGCTTTACCTACGCGCCTAAAGATTCCCAGAGAAAAACTTGCTCCCAGACTGAAAGCAATCATTCCCAGAACAATATTAGAGAAAAATTCCGAGGCAAGAAAAAGTTTATGGGAAACTAAATTAAGTAAGCCGGGGGACAGCAGGATTCCTAAAGCAATATAGGCAGTAATTGTGGGTATTTTAAACTTCTTTACTAAACGCGAGGAAAAAAAGCTTAAGATAAAAACTATTGCCAAACTTAAAATGGGATCTTTTATCATAAATCTGCCTTACTTTCATTCAACTTTCCGCGATCATTCCTGCCTTAAACAATACCCTTTTCCTGGAACATTCTCCAGACAATATCAAAAATTCCGATTATACCCAAGAGCCGGTTTTCTTCATCAACTACAGGAAGCTGGTCTTTGTCCTGTAAGCGCATAATGCTATAAGCCTCCTTGAGCACCATATCTTCTTTTAACGATAGAAAATCAATGTCCATGATATCATCAACAAGTATAAGTTCTCCCATGGAAGGAGCCGGCTCCAAATCAAAAGCATCTTCGTCTATCTCTACAAAAGGAATGTTTTTCAAGAATTTTGCTTCCTGGGTCTTCAATATCTCCAGAAGATTGGCAAAATACACAACACCAATCAGATGCTCCTTATCATCAACCACAGTAATTAAAGGAAGAGAGTGAAAGCCCTTAAATAGATTGAGCAAACTCCTTAAGGAAGTGGAGCGCTTTACCTTTATAACATCTTTTTTTATCACTTCCTGCACTTTCATAAATCCACCTTCAGCATATATTATAATTCTACCACACAAGGACACTTATATAAAAAGAAAATTAAAAGTCTAAGTCTCATTAAATACTTTCAAAATTCTTAATTACAGCAATCAACTCTGTCGCTGTATTAGCAGACATCAACTCTCTGCGAAAAGAGGCATTCATTAAAAGCTTGGACAACTCTGCCAGAAGTCTTAAATAAAGATTCAAATCATTAGGGGCTGCCCCCATAAGAAAAATAAGGTTAACTTTCTGGCCGTCTATAGACTTAAACTCTATGCCCGCGCCCGACTTTCCAAAACCGATAGCAAACCCGGAAGCGGCTGTTGTCCTTGCATGAGGTATAGCAATCCCATAGCCGATCCCCGTAGAACCCAAAGACTCCCTCTCTAAAACATCTTTAACAAACTTTTCTAAATCTGATATTTTCCCCGCGCTAAACAAGCAGGAAGCGATTTCTTTTACAATCTCTTCTTTGCCGGCTACTTTTAATTCCATTATGCAGCAATCCTCTTTTAAGTAGTCAGATACTCTCATTATAGTCCTCCTCGTATAATATGTTTATCAGCACCGTTGAATTACACTATATCTATTTACTTAAATCTCTATTGAATAAACAATATACAATCTACAAATTACAAACAATATACAACTACAAATATACAATACACAAACA
>DAOVKQ010000119.1 GCA_030631705.1 Candidatus Omnitrophota bacterium
CTCGATTATTTCCGGACTCAACTCAATTTTATACTCACCCTTAGTTAAAGCTCGATGCAAGTCTGCTAAGGTGGTTCTTTTCATATTGGTACAAACTTTAGCACTCGCTAAAGAATAAAATTCCTTATCGGGATTTTCTTTCTTTAGCCGGTAGATTAGCCCCTCTTCTGTACCCACAATAAAGGTTTCTCGAGACAATTCCGCGGCTTTTTTGAGCATACCGGCAGTAGAAAAGATAAAATCCGCTTTTTCCTGCACTTCTTCCCTACATTCGGGATGAACCATTATAACAGCTCCCCGGTGCCGCTTCTTTGCTTCATCAACATCTTTTTCTTTAAAGAGCTCGTGCACATAGCAAAACCCTTCCCAGAGAATTATTTCTTTATCGGAAACATTTTTCTGAACCCAAGAACCAAGATGTTTATCCGGCACAAAAATGACTTTTTTAGCAGGTATATTCTTTACTACTGAAATCGCGTTTCCTGAAGTACAACAGGCATTACTCAACGCTTTTATTTCAGCGGAACTATTAACATAACTTACTACCCAGGCACCGGGATTTTCTTGTTTAAACTTTATAAGCTCATCAGGCGTAATTGTATCAGCTAAAGGGCACCCGGCATCTAAAACCGGTAAAAAAACTTTTTTACCGGGGGACAAAATTTTAGCCGACTCAGCCATAAATCTTACCCCGCAGAAGACAATCACTTTTTCTTTTAAATCTTTGGATATCTTCGCGAGCTCTAAAGAATCTCCCAGGAAATCGGCTATATCCTGAATCTCAGGACGTTGGTAATTATGAGCAAGGATAACCGCGCCCATCTCCTTTTTTAATCTTAATATTTCCTGCTTCATTAAAGGAGACTCACCGCTTTATCAGCATCTTCCGCTGTAAATTAACGACTCCGATTGCGTTTAGCCTTTTAAGGAATCTTCCTCTCTTTTAAAAATTTAGATTTATAACCGCTGTTCTCGGAAGGTATATCGGCTACGGATTCAGAAAGAAAAAATTCGGCTTGTTTTATCCATCCTTTTAAAATTTCAGCGATTTCCCTGGCTTTTTTATAGCTGGATAACCCTCCGGTGCGCACTTCTTTACCTTTTATGTTTATTTTACCTCTGCCCAGCTGCTCATAATTTACGTTTCCTAAAGGTTCATCCTCACAATAAGGATAGCCGCACGAATAATCTACAATAGGCGCGTAAATATCTTTATCGCTTATCGCGGTAAAACAAGCAATCTCTTCGTTAAGCACAGGAATAGGAATACCTACGCCGACCGTCAAAGTAGCCCCGTAACCGGCCATAGAAGTCCCTATGAGCCAGCTGCCTGACATCTGTTTTAAATCACCCACAAGGGCAAGGGTCCCGGCAGGGCTCGTAGGCACGCCCTTATCCGTCCGTTCAACTCCGGGGCTATGCTGTGTTCCCCAAAATGAAACATACCCTATTCCTCCTCCTAAAAATATCTTTGTGCCTATGCCAATAGTTTTATAATACGGGTCGTTAAAAAGAGGGCTTAATTGGCCGGCACTACAGTAATTAGCATTGCCGAGCTTCGGCTGCAATACCCCCATATAGGTATAGATTACCCTATCAGAAACATTAACGGCAACGTTATAATTCTGGTAGCAATTCCGGGGATTAAACAATACTGCTTCATTTACGTCTTTAATATTTATGAGGGTTTCTAATTTCTTGCGCGGGTAGCAATCTGTTCCGTAACCGGTAGCTATAAGTTCTATGTCTTTCCCGCGCGTAAAATCTTCTATTAGGTGTCCCCCTCCGTATTTAAATTTTCCGGGATAAACCTGGTTTTTGGGATCATCTACGCAAAGAGCTGTCGCGCCCACTAATATGTCCACCGCGGCAAAGCCTGTATGAACCGGTATATTATTAAGGAAGCAGTTGCTTATTTTCATGCGCGGCTTAGTATGGCCTATATTTATATACATCCCTGATGAGCACATTGGGCCGAATGTACCTGTAGTTACAACATCGACTTCCTTAGCGGCGTATTTGGGGCCTTTTTCTTCAACAAGCGCCGTCATTTCTTCAGCCGTAACCACGACTACTTTACCTTGCTTAATTTTTTCGTTTATTTCTGTTATTGTTTTTGCCATTGATAGCCTCCGTCAGGAATTATTATTTTACTCCGAATCCTGAAAAATCCAAGTAGAAAGATACCTTTCCCCGGTATCCGGCAATATTACTACAATTAATTTGCCTTTAGAATCCTTATCTTCAGCCACTTTAAGCGCCGCCCACAATGCTGCCCCGCCGGATATACCGCAGACGATTCCCTCTTCTTTAGCTAAACGCCTTGTCATCACCGCGGCATCATCATCAGGAACTCTTATAATATCATCTATTAAATCTGTTTTCAGAATCGCGGGTATAAATCCCGCGCCGATGCCCTGAATTTTGTGCGCGCCCGGCAATTCGCCTGAAAGTACCGCGGAACTTTCAGGTTCTACCGCAATGGCCCTAAAAGTTTGTTTTTTCTTTTTTAACACTTCGGCAATCCCGGTAATAGTGCCGCCGGTCCCTACTCCGCTGACTACAATATCCACCTTACCGTCGGTATCCCGCCAAATCTCCTGAGCAGTAGTCTCTCTATGAACTTTCGCATTAGCAGGATTGCTGAATTGCTGAGGAATAAACCCATTAGGAACCTCGCTGAATAATTGTTCCGCTTTCCTGATTGCGCCGCTCATTCCTTCCGCGCCGGGAGTAAGCACTACTTCAGCTCCCAAGACTTTTAGGAGCCTTTTCCTTTCAACGGACATTGTATCGGGCATGGTAAGGATTAACCTATAACCCTTTGCGGCGCACACCCAGGCTAAACCAATACCTGTATTACCGCTGGTCGGTTCAATGACTACCGTTCCCTCATTGATTAACCCCTGCCTTTCGGCGTCCTCAATCATAGCTACACCAATTCTATCTTTAACGCTCGAAAGAGGATTAAATGACTCTAACTTAGCAACCAAATCAACATCTAAATATTTCGCAATCTTGTTTAATCTTAACAGGGGTGTATTTCCTACAAGCTCGGTAATACTATCGGCTATTTTCATTATTTCCTCCAGTTCCTAAATTAAATATAATACATTTATGCATTTAATTAAACTACTGCCTTGAAAAGATTTTGTCAAGTACAACGTAGCGTTAGTAAAAAAGGGAAAAAGGGGACAGCGACCTTTTTTTATCTGTTCTTCTTTCTCGATTGAGCAAACGAAAAAAAAGGTCGCTGTCCCCTTTTTTTCGTCCCCTTTTTTTCTGGCTTGGCCTACTCCGCCGAAGTAGCTTCGGCTACGAAGGCCGGGCCACGGGGAGTAATAAGGATTTCATTTGGAAGACTTTTTCGTCCAGAGTTTTTGGAGGGAAAAATACACTTTTTTAGGTATCCGCTTATTGATATTATTTTCTATTTCTTTATCGACAGAAACAATACCAAACCACTCCTCGCTCATATTAAGGTTATCGGGAGCTTTTATATCGAAGTAATACGAGCCGTTTGACCAGCCGGGTTCAGTATTGTGCGTGCTCCAATCGGGACGGTAACCTTCATTATGCTTCCACCATTCATCGCTCCAGGAGAAAACTACGCCACCAAGACAATTGCCCTTTTTATTACCGGAGAAAAC
>DAOVKQ010000115.1 GCA_030631705.1 Candidatus Omnitrophota bacterium
GAGTTTCTTTATTCTACGGGCTCAAGAGTATCGGAAATGGTATCCTTAAAGGTAGAAGATGTTGATTTGATTGGAGGCATTGTTAAGGTAAAAGGAAAGGGGAAAAAAGAAAGGTTGCTTCCTTTGGGGGAGCCGGCAATAGTTGCCATAAAGAAATATGTTGATAAGAGAACAGATAAAAACCTTTATCTGTTTATTAACCGTAAAGAAAAGAGACTGAGTGACAGAGGAGTGAGAGATATCATAAACAGGTATTTAAAAAAAGCTGTCCTTTTTTTAAAGATCTCACCGCATACTTTCCGGCATTCATTTGCTACTCATTTACTTAATAAGGGAGCGGATTTAAGGAGTGTGCAGGAATTATTAGGGCATTCCAGTATTGCCACTACTCAAGTGTATACCCATCTTACTATCGATTCCTTAAAGAAGGTTTATGAAAAGACCCATCCCCGCGCGTGATGAAGGTATTGCTGTTCTTATATAACATTCTTTTTATTTTTGTCATTTTTTTCTATACCCCTTTTTATATATTCAGGAAAAAATTCAGCCTGAAGGCTTTCTTTGAGAAATTATCATTTTTACCGCCGGAAATAAAACCCCGCGACTCTATATGGATACAGGCGGTTAGCGTCGGTGAAGTGCTCCTAATAAAGAAATTAGTGAATCAATTAAAGCAAGCCGCAGATTTACGGATAGTTATTTCTACAACTACTTTAACCGGTTTCTCGGTTGCAAAAAAACAATACCCGTCATTTACTGTTATTTTTTTCCCCTTCGACATAACATTTATATTAAAAAGAGTTATACAAAAAGTATGCCCGAGATTGTTTGTCGCTATGGAGACGGAAATCTGGCCCAACCTTTATCATCAATTGAATAAAAGGAATATTCCCGTAATCATTTTGAACGGAAGAATCTCCGATAAAGCATATAAAAAGTATTCAAAGATTAAGTTTTTTACAAAAAAAGTATTAGCTTTATGTTCCTGTATAGGGGTTCAAAGCCAATCTTACAGGGAGAAATTTTTGTCTTTGGGGGCAAAGCCTGATAAGGTTTTTGTAAGCGGAAATATGAAATTCGACAATCTTGATATTTCGACAGGCCGGATAAATAACTTTAAGAGCCGTTATCAGCATTTATTGAAGAAAGACGGTAGAAGCCTTTTTATCGCCGCTTCTACCCACAGTCCTGAAGAAGAAGCTGTTCTTGATCTCTATCTAAAATTGCGGCGGGATTTCGGAGTTAACCTTCTTATTGCTCCCCGTCATCCTGAAAGGATAAAGGAAGTTGCAAGGGCGGTTATCTCCCGTAATCTTAATCCAATAATGATAAGTGAGATAGAATCGTCTAAGTGGAATCCGGACGATATATTCCTTTTAGATACTATAGGCGAACTGATTTATTTCTATGCTATGAGTGATATATGTTTTGTGGGCGGAAGTTTAACTGATCGCGGAGGGCATAATATTCTGGAGCCGATGTATTTTGCGAAACCCGTTATTTTCGGCCCTTTTATGAGTAATTTCAAAGAGATAGAAAAAATAGCTCTTGCGCATAATGCCGCCGTTAAGGTTAGGAATTCTAAAGAATTAGAAGCCGCTGCGATTTCATTTCTAAGGGATAGCGTTTCAAAAGAAAATATTGCGCGCAATTGCCTGAAAGTATTTAATGAAGAAAAAGAGCTTCTAAAAGAGAATCTAAAGATAATATTAAAATATTTAAACCGCCATGAGTAGAATAATAAAAAGCGCTTACGTTAATTTTTTAGAGAAAGAGAAAAAAAGTTTTCTCGAATCTTTCGTTTTTATCTTTTTGTATTGCTTGTCGCTGTTTTATGGATTTCTGGTGTATTGCAGGAATTCTCTTTATGATAGGGGAATCCTTCGGGTCAGCTCTATAGACAAGAAAGTTATCAGCGTAGGCAATGTATCCTGGGGAGGATGCGGTAAGACGAGCTTGGTAAGTTTTATTCATGAAACGCTCAAACCTGCGTGCAGGGTCGCATCGATAACTAAAGGGTACGCCAGGGATGAGTTTCTTTTTTTGAAGGAGAAGCTGGGCGATGTTTACGATTCTAAGAATAGAGTCGCTCTTTTAAAAAAATTAAGGAATAATTACGATGTATTTATTCTGGATGACGGTTTCCAGTACCGCAAGCTCAACAGAGATTTAGATATTGTTATGATGGCCGCTAAAGAGTTCAAGAAGAGGCCATATCTTTTGCCGGCGGATATATTCAGGGAGCCCTTAAAAAGTATAAAAAGGGCCGATATGGTTGTTTTGAACCATTGGCGGGAAATATCCGATATAGATTCGTTTAAACGAAAGCTACTCAAGATAAATTCCCGGCTTAAAGTTTATCTGGCCGATTACCGGCTTAAAAGAGTGCTGGATAAAAATAGGCGCGCGATAGATATAGATTATTTTTACGGTAAAGACTGTGCCGTGTTGAGCGGCATTGGCTATCCCGGAGGGTTCATAAGTTTGGTTAAAGATTCGGGCATTAAGGCGGAGAAGGTGATATTATATCCTGACCATCATGAGTTTAGTGCTTTAGAGATTACAAAAATAGAGGATTCTCTTAAAAAGCTGGGGATAAATGATATAATAATAACTTATAAAGATTTTTACCATTTGGATTTGAGCAAAGCGGCCATGAATTATTTCATTATGGATGCGGAGTTGAAGATAGAGGGAGAGAAAGATTTTGTTAAGGATATAAAGAACATTCTTCTGGAGAAACCACGTAAAATTCAATAAGCCTTAAATTTTAGGCAGTCAATATTAGACAAAAAGTTATGTATTCAGTTATTAAGTTGTTGAGTAGAATAGTCAAGGGGTTGCCTGTTAAGGCGGCTATTTTTTTAGGTAAAGCAATCGGGTATCTTTTTTATTGCTTATGCCGCAAGAAGCGGCATATTGCCTACAAGAATCTCAAATTAGTTTTTCCCGCCAAAAACAGTAAAGAAATTATTTCTATAAGCAAAAAAAGTTTTGTAAATATGGGAATAACTCTTATAGAAAGTTTAGCAATGTCTAAATTTAGAAAGAACATTAAGATAGAATTCAATGATATATATAAGTTAAAGGAATGCGGTATTTTTGTCGGTATACATTCAGGGAGCTGGGAACTTTATGATGCTTGGTTTGCCTGTAATCATAAACTTGCTGTTATAGCTAAAGAACAGAAAGTTGCTTCTTTGGATAAATTTTTAAACGAAGAAAGGCAGTCTAACAATATAAAAGTATGTTTTTCGTTGGCCAGCCTGGTAAGGTGCATTAACAAAGGTTATTGGAGTGGCGCAGTGGTTGACCATGGTGCCGGAGAAGATGCTCCTTTGGTTGAGTTTTTCGGAAATTTAGTACCGACTCCTCAAGGGGCGGTTTATATGGCTCAGAGGTTCAATAAAAAGATATATCCTATTTTCGGCCGCAGGGAAAAAGACGGCAGCCATAATATTATGCTTGGGGACATAATAGATTGCGGCGGTCTTGATGCAAAAGAAGTATTAAGGAAAATCAATTCTGTTTACGAAGAGTTTTTACGACAATACCCGGAGAGTTATATGTGGTGGTATAAGCGTTTTAAAAGGAAACGTACGCTGAGTATTGTTGTATTGAGCGACGGCCGGGCAGGTCATTTGAATCAATCAATGACCATGTTGAAGATTATCAGTGAATTAGGGTATGAAATCAGGAAA
>DAOVKQ010000042.1 GCA_030631705.1 Candidatus Omnitrophota bacterium
TAATAATCTTATCTATTATCTTTGTTAGCTGCGTATACATGAGGTCAAAAGACATCGTCTTTGGTTATTTCAGTATCTTGTTTTTGTGCGGTTCGTCTTATATCATACCAAATGTTTATAAGTATGTTTACTTAATCTATATGCGGAATAAGCTAAAAGATTTAGCGATAAAAGATTCTTTGACTGGATTGTATACGCGCCGTTATTTTTTATTGAAAGTAGATGAGGAGCTAAAAGATTCATCCGCCAGCATGTCGTTTTTTGGTTTTTTAATTTCTAACTACCAAAGATTAATTATTGATTTAAGTGATGAAGAGCTAAAGATTTTAATTAAATCAATCTCAGAATACGTAGAAGCCGGATTAAAGAAAATATTCAAAGACGTGATTTTGTCTCACCTTTCCCAGGATATGATAGGAGCGTTAGTGCGTATCAAGAACAAAAGTGACGCGGAAAACTGTTTTAAAACATTATTGGATGGGCTCAATAAGGCAGAATTAAAAATAAAAGATAAAAAGGTCAAATTTTCTCTTAAAGGAATTTTATTGTATAAGCCAAAAGGGAAAAAAATGAGCAGCGGGAATCTAATTTACAATCTGGAATTTTCTTTAAACTGCCTCAAGGAAAAACCTGAGGATAAATTTTTCATGGCAGATTTAAAAGATGAAATGTGGGGCAGTAGGCCTGAACCGGCAATAGAAGATATCTTGGATTTTCTAGCCATTGATCTTCAGGGGAGGGATAAAGATCTTGAGAAAACATTGACGCAATTGATAGATTCCAAGAAAGAAGCGGAAAAAGCTTACTTTGGGGTTATTCTTTCTTTAGTCAAAGCCCTGGAGCAAAAAGATACCTTTACCCAGGGACATTCTGAAAGGGTGGCGAGGTATGTCAAAGACATGGCGTTGGAATTAGGTTTATCCGGCGAAGAAGGCGAATCTATTCGTAAAGCAGCATTATTGCATGATATTGGGAAGATAGGCCTGTCTGATTACCTTCTACATAAGAAAGATAGGCTGAGTGATGATGAATTTACTCTCATAAAAAAGCACGCGTTAATTAGTGTAGAAATATTAAAACCAATCAAAGCCTTTAGCGAATTATTACCTATAATTCTCCATCACCATGAGAGCTTTGACGGGACAGGATATCCTTACGGCTTAAGCGGTGATATGATACCGCGAGGTGCGCAGATTTTAGCGGTGGCTGACTCTTTTGATGCTATTACCAGCGGCAGGGGTTATAAGAAGGGAAAAAACGCGCGGGAAGCGATAGAGGAATTAGAAAAATGTAAGGGGGCTCAGTTTAATCCCATCTATGTAGATGCCTTAAGACGGGTCATTAAAATTTAAATCAATGAGTTACGTCAAAATTCTGCCACAAATTTGGGAAAGATTCTTTTTATTAAGTTATTGATTTATATTTATGCGGCAATATAATTAAATAGTATGCATAACGCTATACTTCTTATATCCTGTTCTGACAAAAAAGGCATCACTGCTAAGGTGTCGAATTTCATATATAGTAATGGAGGAAATATTGAACATGCCGATCAGCATATAGATGCCGAGAGTAATACTTTTTTTATGCGCATCGAATGGGCGCTTAAAGATTTCAGTATTGAGAAAGATATGATTGCTGAAAAGTTTAAAGTCCTTGCCAGCGAATTTAGTATGAATTGGGATCTTTGTTTTAGCGATGAAGTCCCGCGCCTGGCCCTATTTGTTTCTAAATATGTCCATTGTCTTTATGATTTACTTTTGCGCCATAAGGCCGGTCAGCTCAAATGTGAAATTCCTTTAATTATAAGTAACCATCCTGGTACAAAAAGTATTGCTGATAATTTCAGTATAAAATTTATCGAATTCCCTATTGACGCGGACAATAAATTTGTTCAGGAACAAAAGGAAATTAACCTCTTAAAAAAAGAGAATATCGATTTGCTTATATTGGCAAGGTATACTCAAGTTCTTAGCGCGAACTTTGTTAATCAGTTTCCTAACAGGATTATTAATATCCATCATTCTTTTTTACCGGCTTTTATAGGAAAGAATCCCTATCAGCAGGCTTACAGGAAAGGAGTTAAAATAATCGGAGCCACCAGCCATTATGTGACCGAAGAATTAGACGCCGGTCCTATAATCGAACAGGATACGGTAAGGGTAAGCCACCGTGATTCTTTGAGTGATTTGGTAAGAAAAGGGGAAGATTTGGAGAAAGCTGTTTTAAACCGGGCAATCAGGTGGCATCTTGAAAAAAAGATTCTGACTTATAATAATAAAACCGTAGTTTTTGATTAAAGCCGGGAATTAACAACCATGGCAAAAGATATAATACTTGTAGGTGATAGGGTTCTTGTTGATCCCGAACAGGGAGAAGACAAGACAGATACCGGCCTCTATCTTCCCCAAGGCGCAAAAGAAAAAGAAAAAATCCAAGCGGGAAGAATTGTGAAAACAGGTCCTGGTTATCCTGTTCCTGATCCTAGCCTGCTAAATGATGAGCCCTGGCTTAAAGCCTCCAAAGATAAATATTTTCCTCTTCAGGCAAAACAAGGCGATTATTGTATTTTTTTGCGTGAACATGGAGTTGAAATCAGATTTGAGAAAAAGAAATATATCGTAATTCCCCATGCCGCAATACTTGTAGTAATCCGCGATAGCATCGACAATCAACTCAAGGCGATTTAAGGATTAATTTTATTTTTTTCTTGATTTTTGCTTATTCGATTTGTAGAATAGTTACCAAAAGGGAGGTGTGTATGAGAAAAATATTATTTTTAACGACTATCTTATTGAGTTTTTTATTTCTATTTTTCGCCTATTCTCAGGATACGCCGGACTGGCTGAAAAGGGTGGAATTTTCCGCGCAATACGAGACCAAACAAAAACCAACACTTTATTTTGAGACAGTCCAGCCGATATACCAATCCGAAGATAAAGTAAATACCTTTTTTTATCAGCCGCGCGTTTCCATGCAAAGTAGTGACTTGACTTATAACATCGGAGTGGGTTATAGGGAACTGGTAAGTGATAACCTTCTTTTGGGATATAATTTATTCGGTGATTACGAGGATTTACACGAGCATGCCCGTATCGGTGTCGGCTTTGAAGCATTGAGCCGGATATGGGAAGCAAGGCTTAATGCATACTTTGGCCTAACTACAAAAAGAGTGGTTGAGCAGTCAGCAAGTTCAACAACATATGAGCGTATTGCCGACGGTTTAGACCTTGAGCTCGGCGCGCCCATACCTCATTTTCCCTGGCTTAAACTTTATGGTTCAGGTTTCTGGTATGATTATGATAAATTTTCCGACAAGGTTGGTTGGAAAACACGCCTTGAAGCTAAATTAAACGAGGCAATAGTCATAGAAGCATATCTCTGGGATGATAACAAGGGTGATATAGAAGTCGGTGGAAGGTTGAGAGTTAAATTTGTTTTTGATAACCTGTTGGATATTAAACAGATATTAGCCAGGTCCTCCGAGGCTTTTCCCGAGAAAGACTTAACCGAACAAACCCTTATTCCGGTTGAAAGGAACCATGATATTGTGGTTGAAAGATGGAGTGAGTCTATAGTCGGCGGAGTGGTCATGCAAATAAAAAGGGCTAACTAAAGGAGGGTTAAATGAGATTAAATAAGTTACATAAATATATTATATTGACAGGTTTTATTTTCTTTTTATCCGCAACTAATGCATTTTGTCAAAGTCCTGATTTTAAAGGTAATGCTGGTAGTGGTGTAGCCGGCACATATACTATTACTATGAAAAAATTAGAGATTTCTATCGACGGGACAGCTTGGATTACTTTAGGAGAAAACACTCAGAATTTTAATATTGCGAGTGCCAGTGTAGGAAGTAGTTTAGGAACATACGTAAATAATAATAATGTTCCCGGCGGTACCTATACTAAAATAAGAATGACGATTTCAAGGACTATTGTTTTTAAGGGAAGAAGCGGACTGCAGGGAGGATTTTATTACTATACGACTACTGATAAGGGTAAAAGCGGTGATTTCTATGTTGCCGGTAACGCCACCGCATGGAATAGTGTTAATAATCAACCTGCGGGTATAGTTGTCGGAGCCTATGCTTCAAATTCTATTAAGGTTCCCGATGATGCTACTGCCGCTGCCGGTGAAACGATGGACTTGACTTCTACCGATATGATTATTACAAAGACTTTAAGCTCAGCCATAACTATTGGCGAGGGCGCGACGGTCAATAGCTCTATGAGTTTTGATACTCAAAGTATGATTGGCTTCCAAGGAACGGCGCCTAACCCTATAGCTTATCCTATGCCACCTAAGTCAACATGCTCTGAAGATTAGGGCATAAGAGGATGTTGAGCTATCCCAAAAGAGGGACAACGACCTCTTTATCTTCTTCCCATGGCTTGTTGTGAGAAAAAAACAATGCCGAAGGCGGGACTTGAACCCGCATGGGGTTACCCCCACCGGTTTTTGAGACCGGCGCGTATGCCAATTCCGCCACCTCGGCAGAAAAATAGATTGCTATATGGCTGAACTGTTCTATTGTTTTTAAAATAATAACATTGCTTAATTCCTTTGTCAATTGACAATTTCCGTGGTAAGTGGTAATATTTTTTCAACTTGTCTCCGTTGCGGGCAGTTAAAAATCAGTAGCCTTATTGCAAACAGTTTTTTTGTGATTTGTTTTTTGTAATTTGTAATTTGCGAGCGAAAGCGAGCTTATGGGGCCGTAGTTCAGTTGGGAGAACGCTACGCTGGCAGCGTAGAGGTCAGGAGTTCAACTCTCCTCGGCTCCACTTAAATTTTAATATTAATAGCCAAAAAGATAATTGTTAATATTAGGTGTTCATACTTCTATAGCAGGAAAAATTTATTACTCCGTAGACAGGGCAAACATTTTGGGCTGTAATACAATGCAAATTTTTGCCCGTAATCCCCGCCAGTTCCGTAAAGGCTCTTTGAAAAAACAAGATGTAAAGATATTCCGCGAAAAAGTAAACCAAGCCGGAATTCATCCTTTAATTATCCATACTCCTTATACTCTTAATTTAGCCGCCCAAAAAGAGTTTTTATACCGGATATCTATTAAAGAATTTATAAAAGATATTAAAGAAGCCGGACAACTGGGAGCTCAATATATAGTGATACACGCGGGGAGCTTTAAAGATGACGAGCGGGAAGGCTTAGAAAGGTTAGTTGACGCGGTTAAGATAGTAGTTAGGAATACTCCGGGAATAAAAACAGAAGTTCTTTTAGAAAATACTGCCGGAGAGGGAAGCACATTGGGTTATACATTAACCCAGCTAGGATTTGTTTTTAGAAAGTTATCCCGCGTAAAAAGAGCCGGTTTATGTTTAGACACGGCTCATGCCTGGGGCGCGGGTTATAGGATTAATACAAATAAAGGGCTAAATTCTTTTGTAAAAGAAATGGATAAAGAGTTCGGTATAAAGAGATTAAAGCTTATTCATTTAAATGATAATCCTTACGAAGCGGGTTCAAGAAAGGACCGCCATGCTCATATCGGAGAGGGCCGAATTGGCAGGGCGGGTTTTAAATTAATCGTTAATCATCCTGCCTTGCGGGACGTTCCTTTTATTTTAGAAACACCCAAAAGCAAAGAGTCAGACGATATTAAAAATTTATCCTTGATTAAGGAGTTTTATAAGAGTGGATTACACCAAAGAAATTGATAAAAAGTGGCAAAAGTATTGGGAAAAACAAGGTCTTTTTAGCGTAGACACGAAAGACCGTTCTCTTCCCAAATATTACTGTCTGGTAATGTTTCCTTATCCTTCAAGTGAGTTGCATGTCGGGCACGCCCGCAATTACGTAATCGGCGATGCCGTGGCTCGTTATAAAGCAATGAGAGGCTTCAAGGTATTAAATCCTATGGGCTGGGATGCTTTTGGCCTGCCTGCCGAGAATCAGGCCATAAAACGTAAAATCCATCCCCGGGAGTGGACCTCTAAAAATATAGCCGGGATTAAACAACAGTTGGCTTCCTGGGGGGTGGGGTATGATTGGCAGAGAGAGGTTACTACTTGTTTTCCTGAGTATTATAAATGGACACAATGGATATTCTTAAAGCTTTATGAACGGGGACTTGCCTATCGTAAGGAAGCGTCAGTTAACTGGTGTTCCTCCTGTAAAACAGTTCTTGCCAATGAACAGGTAATTGATGGAAATTGTGAGCGCTGTTCAACAGGTGTCGAGCAGAAAAAATTAAAGCAGTGGTTTTTTAAGATAACCGATTATGCCGATAAGCTTTTAGAGGATATCGAGACTTTGGATAACTGGCCGGAGAGGGTAAAAGTAATGCAGCGCAACTGGATCGGTAAATCCCATGGTGTAGAGATAGATTTTCCGGTTCAGGATAAAGACTTAAGCCTCAAATGTTTTACCA
>DAOVKQ010000089.1 GCA_030631705.1 Candidatus Omnitrophota bacterium
ATTTCTTGTGATGTTGTCTTTACAATTTTACGCCCGCATTTATAGCAACGGGGCTTGCCGATACGGGCGAAAAAAAGCCTTAAGTAATCATAAGCTTCTGTCTGCGTGGCAACCGTTGAACGCGGGGAGCTTCCTGCGGTTCGCTGTTCAATAGCAATAGCCGGCGACAAACCTTCGATATGCTCGAGATCCGGCTTCTGTAACTGCTCTAAAAACTGCCGGGCATAGCTGGAAAGACTCTCTACATAGCGGCGTTGGCCTTCAGCATAAATAGTATCGAAAGCCAACGAAGACTTACCCGAGCCTGAGACACCGGTAATACAAACCAGTCTATTTTTCGGTATGTTTAAACTTATATTTTTTAGGTTATGCTCCTTCGCGCCCCTAATGCTGATAAATTCCATATTAACTGCCCACTTTCAGATTATTAATTATTTTCGTAAGAAGATTTTTCACAGAAAGGATTGTCATGGCGCTGGTCTTGGGGTTAATTTTAGAAGGAACATTCTCTACGCGGATATCTATCCGGCCCTTATCCGAACAAACTTCGATACGATGCGTATTTCTTTTAATATGAGGGTTAACTTTTACGATAACTTCGATATCCTTAAACCGTGAAGCCAGGAATAAAGTTGCCGCCACATTTATATTCTTGGGGAAATTTTCTATAGCTTCTTTTATACTCCCGCGAAATATAATTTTCTCCTTTTTTATTTTTAAAACATCAATCCCCTGCTTAGACAAAAACGGAGCCCCGGCCAGAGACAACGGCGGTTTCGACGTAATCAACCTCAAGCTTTTTATATTACCCATAGCTAAAGCAGATATCCCGTCTACTCCGGCTATAGCGCCGGAAGGAATAAAGACATTGGTATCCCGCGATATTTTCCCTAATAATTTTATATCCTTAACAAAAGCTCCCACGCTCAAGATTATTATAATTTTTCTTCGCCCGGCCGTTTTTCTTATTAACTGTCCGGCGGCCGAAATGGATGCGGCTTCGATAATTAACTCACAATCATCTACTAACCTGTTAAAAGTTAAAACTTTAGGTTTACTGTTTAGGCTTTTTACAACATCAATGGATTTAAAACGAGCCTTATCGCAAAGGCCTCTAAGCACAAGGTACTTGTTTAATTCATTATCTACAAACGAAGCTAACTCCGAACCTATAGCGCCGCAGCCGATAATTCCTGTTTTTATTCTCTTTGCCGGAGTATCCATCTGTCTCTATATTATCTTATTATCGATTAAACGAGTCTTGCCTATATAAACTGCTAAAGATATTAGAACCTTAGATTTAATAACATTAAGATTTTTTAAACTAACGGGACCTACTATTTTAATATAATCAATTTTAGCTTTGGGAGCTTTTCTTTTAATTAACGACCTCATGAGCCTTATGATCCTACCGGCGTCTTTCTCCCCCCGGGCAATATCATTGGAAGCCAACTCTAAGGCATAATAAAGACAGGTCGCGCTGTTTCTTTCTTTTTTATTAAGATAAATGTTCCTTGAACTCATTGCCAAATTGTCTTTTTCTCTTACAATAGGCAAAACTTTTATCTTAACGGGAAAATTAAGATCACGCACCAGCCTTTTTATAATCTGTGCCTGCTGATAATCTTTCTGGCCGAAATAACTTATATCAGGAGTAATTATATTAAATAATTTCGTTACGACCGTACATACCCCGTTAAAATGCCCCGGCCTTGTTCTTGTGCATAAATACCTGCTTAAAGAACTTTCTCCAACAAAAACAGAAAAATCAGGCATATACATAGTCTTAACGCCGGGATAGAACATCAATCCAACTCCCGCTTTCCTTAAAAGCATTTTATCTTTTTTGAAATCTCTAGGGTATTTCCCGTAATCTTCTCCCGCGCCAAACTGTTTAGGATTTACAAAAATGCTCACAACGACGAAATCGGTTTCTTTGTTAGCCGCTTCAACCAGGGAAAGATGCCCCAAATGGAGGGATCCCATAGTAGGCACAAAACCTATTTTTAAACCCTGCTTTTTTTTTCTTAGCTATGATTTTACGTGTTCTATCGATAGTCCTCGCAATAATCATTTTTTTCACCGGGCAATTTTTAGTTCTTTCCCGAGTTTGATGCAGAATGGAAAGAACTTGATTACAGAGATTTTTAAAAGATTACAGAGATTAATTTCTATTAGTATATCGGTGTAATCGGGCTTTTAATCGCTGTAATCAGGTTCTTTCAATCAACCTAAATAAGAAAGAACCAATGTTTTTTCATCTGCGGCTCTATTTCAAACAGCGGGTCCAATACAAATTTACGTTCAAACATTCTCGGATGGGGAATTTTCAAATCAACTTCATCAATGACCTTATCATCATAGAGCAATATATCCAAATCAATAACCCTGGGACCGAACCTCACGGATGCTTCTCTCCCCAACGTCTTTTCTGTATCCTGCAAAACTGACAATAAGGCCTTGGGAGAAAAAAAGGTTTTTATTTTTATTACTCCGTTTATATATTGGGGTTGGATAGGTCCTCCGGCCGGTTCTGTCTCAATAAATGAAGATATTTTCTCTATGTAAATCTCAGAGTTCTTTTTTAATATCCCTATCGCTTCTTTGATATTGGTTAACCTATCCCCTAAATTAGAACCCATACCAATGAATGCCGTAAACATTATCTTATTTAAGTGTACCTAAAAAACAAAAACCCCTACAAAAGAGAAAGCGCCTGGTTTAACTTTTCTTTATTAACCGTTAAAGCAAACCTTATAAAACCCTCTCCGTATTTACCGAAACCAACACCAGGGGTTACTACAATACCTTTAGCTAAAAGCACTTTTGCAAAGTCAACCGACGACTTAACATCTGAGGGAATCCTCGCCCAAACATAAAAAGTACTTTCAGAATACACATCTTTAAACCCTTTTACCTCAAGGCCTCTTACAAACAAATCTTTTCTCCCCTTTATAATACCCCGCAATTCACGCACATAAGCGGCTTCTTTATCCAAAGCATAAGAAGCAGCATCCTGAATTGCCCCGAAAACACCTGAATCAGTATTAATCTTTACTTTCAGTAATCCCTTTATAAGACTTCTGTTTCCGCAGGCCCAGCCAATTCTGAACCCAGTTAGGCAAAAAGTCTTGGAAAACGAATGGAACTCAATGGCTATCTCTTTAGCCCCTTTTATCTGGAGTATGCTTTTCGGTTTCTTGTCAAAATAAATCTCTGAATAAGCGTTATCATAGGCAATTATTATTCCGTATTTTAAACAGAACTTAACCAATTCTTTCAAGAAACTCTCCGGCGCTAAAGCCGTGGTGGGATTATGAGGATAATTCAAATAAATTATTTTAGCTTTGTTTCTTACAACCAGAGGAATTTTACTAAAATCGGGAAGAAAATGTTTCTTCGCTAATAACGGAAGTTCATGTATCCTGGCGCCGGAAAAATATGCCGCCCCTCTATACCCGGGATACCCCGGAGAAGGAACAATTACATACTGGCCACTGTCGAGGAAACTCAAACCCAGATGCACCAGGCCTTCTTTTGACCCGATAAGCGGAAGGATCTCCCCGTCTTTATCCAAAACAACAGAAAATCTTTTTTTAAACCATTTCTGTATCGATTCTCGTAAACTATCCTTGCCCTGATCCAAAGCATATTTTTGATTATCCTTAATCTTAGCCGATCTATAAAGAGTATTAACTACTTTTTCCGGAGCAGGAATATCGGGATCTCCGATGCTTAAATCGATTAAATTGACTCCTTTCTTACGTAAAGCGTTCTTTTTGCGGTCAATCTCGGCAAATAAATAAGGGGCAATTCTGTTTAGGCGAGATGCCGCCTTGAACTCTTTCATTTGTACAATCTCCGTCTAATCGCTCCCGAAAAATTGGTTATTGCGTATCTATAGACTCTCATCAGAATAAGACATCATCCATGGAGTAAAGGCCGCTTTTTTTATCAACAACCCAGGCTGCCGCCAGCAATGCTCCTTTAGCGAATATATCACGGCTCTTTGCCGAATGAGAAAGCTCTATCTCATCAAGATCACTTTTAAATACTACGCTATGATCACCGACTATCTCACCTTCCCGTATAGGAACAATATCTCCTATTTCAATTCTAAACCCTTCCTGTTTTAAAATCCGGGCTATTTTTTTGCCGTACCCGAAGGGAAATCCTTCTTGTCTTTAACCAGAATTGGGGGGATAATTAGTTACGGATGAATCAGTCTCTGGTCAATAGTATTTAAACCGGAATGATAGTAAGGCTAGCTGTTCATGTTGCGGGACGGAAATAGATGAATAAGAAAGGATTCGTAGGATACTTCGATATCCTTGGCTACCAGAATATTATCGATAACAATCAGATAGAAGCAGTTACTAAGCTTATTGATGAAGTTG
>DAOVKQ010000112.1 GCA_030631705.1 Candidatus Omnitrophota bacterium
AGATAAAAATGGTGACGGGTCAAAGACTCTTTTTATTAAATCGGGATTGGTCCGGGATTTCACCTTTATTACCAGCGCTAAATATGAGGTGCTTTCAGGCCAGGCAGGAGACGTCAATATTAAGCTGTATTATTTGCCTGAAGATGAGGATTGCGCGCGTAAGGGCTTTGAGTACGCGCTTTCGGCAATGAATTTTTATACTGAAGTTTTCGGAGAATATCCTTATTATGAGTTTACTGTTGCCGAAGCGCACATGGGATGGCTGGGTAATGAGTTTTCAAATATTATTTATATTGATTCGCGGGCATTAAATCTTCCCGATATTCTATACCGGCATCTGGATTTTCTTATCGGGCACGAAACAGCTCACCAGTGGTGGTACCTCCAGGTAGGAAGCGATCAGTTTTCCGCCACATGGATGGATGAAGGCTTTGTTTCTTATGCGGTTAACCTGTATTTGGAGTCTAAATACGGTAAAGAAAATAATTATTTAGATCTGCCGTCCTGGGCATTGTTTTTGCCTAATACTTCCTTTAGGGAAGGGCGTATTCAGAGATATATAGCGGCAGCAAAAAACGACAGCGATGAAATAATACTTAAGCCTATTGACCAATTCAAAACCCCGGAAAATATTTTCATTTCAGCTTATAGTAAAGGTTCATTGGTACTTGATATGCTGAAATATCTTGTAGGCGAAGATACTTTTATGGAAATAATGCGGACTTATATCGGGCGTTACCGTTACAAAATAGCCCGGGTTGTTGACTTTATAGAATTATGCGAAGAAATATCAGGCCGGGAATTAACCTGGTTTTTTAACCAATGGCTTAATACTACGGATAAGTGCGATTATGCCTTGGGGAGTGTCTTACGGAGTTCTGACGATGAAGGTTTTTATACTGAATTTTCAGTAAAGCGCAACGGCAACATAAAAATGCCGGTTGAAATAGTAGCATTAACTCAATCCGGCAAAAAAGTTGTAAAAAAATGGGACGGTAAGGATATATCGAAACGCTATTCGCTGCAAACAGATTCTCCGGTAGTTAGTGTGGATATTGATCCTGAGCGTGAAATCCTCGATTACCGTCCGGAAAACAATACTTGGCCGCCTAAAAACAAAGTAACAACCACTCCTTTGTATGTATTTCTGTATGACCTTCCGGTTTTTCATCCTTTTGATTCTTATTCTGTGGTGAGGGGCACGGTGCTTAATGTTTTTAACGGGGGAGTCAGGATTTCCGGCAGACGGATTTTCGATTACGCGGCTTATTTTGACTGCCGGTATGATTTCCACCATAAAGAAATCAATACTTTAGCCGGTTATAAGGCAGAACATTTTCCCGGAAAAGCCAGCCGTCTTGGTTTTGAAGCGGAATATGATTATTCTATAGATAGCCCCCAAAGGTTCCTGCGGGGGAGAGTTTTCCTCAATAAGGATATTGGTCCGGCTGTGTATTCGATTAATGAAGTAAAGAACGATATGACTTTTTATTTTGAGTGGAATAGGGAAAAAGATTTACACAGAAATATTTTTAAACGATCCAAGCTGGGGCTAGAATACAATGTCGATTATCGTATTGTTTCCTGGGATCCCGTAGCCGGCTTTAAATCAAGGTATGGAATTGAATACGGGGGACAATTCATGGGAGCTAACACCGATTTTGTTAAAGGAGAGGCTGACCTCTGTGTTTATAAAGATTTGTGGAGAAAAGACTATATTTGGGCAAACCGCCTTAATTTGGGATTGTCTCTGGGTGATGTTTTTGGTAAAGAACGTTTTTATCTGGGCGGAAGTGATAAATTAAGAGGCTACAGCGACGAAAAATTTAAAAGTAAGAATAGTCTTTTTGTAAGTTCTGAAATGCGTTTTCCCATTACGCGCGAACAGGAAAAATCTCTTCTGCGTAATTTTTTGACTTTTAACAAGCTTAGTGGTGTAATGTTCTATGACGCGGGTTTACCCTGGAATAGAGATTTCTCTTCGACTGATATAAGACAGGATATAGGCCTGGGTTTGAGGTTCGAGGTTACGATATTAGGCTTTCTTGAGAAGCTTGTTAATAGATTTGATATTGCATTGCCTCTCAACGGGAAAAAAGACCTCCATCTGTGGTTTGATATTAAACATGTTTTCTGAGACGCAAATATGGGGAAAACCCTAAACACTAAATCCTAAACCCTAAACAAACACAAATGAATAAAACACAAAACCTAAAACAATATAATTTAAGGCAAAAAGTACTATATTTATTAATGTTTTGAGTTTGAGATTTGATATTTTGGGTTTATTTAGAGTTTAGTGTTTAGGGTTTAGAGTTTAAAAGTTAGAGATTTTTGACAGAACCTGTAATTTAAGAGGAGATGTAGCATGATAAGATCAGGTAATCCTGCTTTAAGGGCTGATGTTTTTAAAACTACCCGTTCTTTTGACTCGGCCGGTGCGATGAGCATTCAGGGAACGGTTAATAAGACTTTTGTTCTTCTTTTTATCACTATTTTCAGCGCATCATGGGTTTGGGGAAATACTGCTAAGTTTTTGCCCCTTTTGATGCCGGCGGCAATAGCCGGGTTTGTCGTTGCTTTAATTACTATTTTCAAAAAAGAATGGGCGCCGGTCACTTCACCAATATATGCTTTATTCGAGGGGGTGTTTTTAGGGGGAATTTCCGCGTTGATGGAAGAAAGTTATCCTGGAATAGTAATGCAAGCGGTGACTTTGACTTTTGGAACGCTATTTTGCCTGCTCACTGCTTACAAATCGAAGTTGATCAAAGTAACCGCTAATTTTAGGCTTGGCATTGTGGCTGCAACCGGGGGAATTATGTTGGTTTATTTCGTTACTTTTATCCTGGGATTTTTCGGTATTCGTATGCCTTTGGTGCATCAAAGCGGGCTATTAGGTATAGGCTTCAGTTTGTTTGTGGTAGTTATCGCCGCGTTAAACCTGGTTCTTGATTTTGATTTTATCGAAAAGGGCGCCGAAATCGGAGCACCTAAATATATGGAGTGGTACGGAGCATTTGGTTTGATAGTCACTCTTATTTGGTTGTATCTCGAGATATTAAGGTTATTGGCCAAAACAAGAAGGAGATAGGAATCTATTTTGGGTTATTTCCTGTGTAAGGTTAAGTTATGGCTTTTAACTGTACTTGAAAGAATATTTTTTTTACGTCTTGTTTCTTAATGAATCCGGGGTTAATGCTTAAAGCATTGGCTGCTCCGCAGGCAACCGCCATCCTCACGCAGTCCGCAAAGCTTTTATTACTTGAGTGATAGGCAATAAAACCTCCTATAAAGGCATCGCCGCAGCCTACAGGGCTTTTGCGTTTTATTTGCGGCGGGGTAGCCAGAAAAATATCCTTTCCGTTTGTAACAATTGCTCCCTTTGAACCCATGGTTAAAGCAACAATTTTAATTCTTTTTTTACAAAGGGCGAATACAGCGCGTTTTATTTTCGCTAAAGAATCCAGCTTTTTGTTCAATACTTGTTCAGCTTCTTTAAGGTTTGGTTTTACCATGAATGGTTCCTTTTTGAGGGCTAACCGGTAGGCTTTTCCGCTTGTATCCAATACGCATAAGATATTCTTTTTTTGGGCCATACTGACCAGCTCGGCACAAAAATAATCGGGCGCGCCGGGTATGTTGCGTCCGGAGATTATTAAATACTTACATCTTTTAAGCAGATAGGAAATTCTTTTTTTGAAATTTTCCAGCTCTATTTTAGTAATTTCCGGACCACGCTCAAGTATACGGGTTATAGTATTTAAAGCAGGGTCAATAATTGTTAAGCTGGTG
>DAOVKQ010000028.1 GCA_030631705.1 Candidatus Omnitrophota bacterium
AATAAATATTCCCGATACAGTCGGTTATTCCTATCCTCATGAGATTTTTTCTCTGATAAGCGGTATCCGCGATAATGTTCCTAATATTAATAAAGCGGTTATCGCTATTCACTGTCATGATGATTTGGGCATGGCCGCCGCGAATTCATTATCAGCGGTATTGGCAGGAGCCCGCCAGGCTCATTGCACTATAAACGGAATAGGCGAACGCGCGGGCAATGCGTCGTTGGAAGAGATTGTTATGGCAATAAAGGTACGCCCGGATGCGTTTGGCGGTGTTTATACGGATATAAAGACAAAGGAACTTTTCCGCACTTCGCGTCTGGTAAGCAAATTGACCGGGTTTGTTGTGCCTCCTAATAAAGCAATTGTGGGGAAAAATGCTTTTCGTCATGAAGCGGGAATTCATCAGGATGCCATAATAAAGAAAAGAATTACCTATGAAATAATGGATCCTAAAGATGTGGGTATAAGGGGGAGCAGCCTGGTATTGGGAAAACATTCCGGAAGGCACGCCCTGGTAAAGCGATTGAAGGATTTAGGATTTAAATTAGATGAGAGGAATGTAGAAATAGTTTTTAAGAAGTTTAAGGAATTGGCCGATAAGAAAAAAGATATTTTTGACGATGATTTGATTGCTTTGATTGAAGAGGAAACCAGAGAAAAGAAAAGAGTCCTGGAACTGATATCTGTAAAAATTACTACAGGAACGGGCATAATTCCTGAAGCAATCATAAAGGTGAAGTTTAGGAAGAAAGTGCGTGAAGCATTTTCTACCGGAGACGGGCCAGTGGACGCCTGCTATAAAGCAGTAGACAAAATTACCGCTAAACGCGCGAAGCTGCTCAGCTATAAACTCGACGCGATTACCAAAGGAAAAGATGCTCAGGGGTTGGTGCGTGTCGAGATAAAAATGGGTAAAAAGGTTGTTTCGGGAAAAGGTTCGAGTACTGATATCATGGAGGCCTCCACCAAAGCTTATCTTGACGCTCTAAATAAAATAATCCTTTAATGAGCCCTTCTAAAATCTACGGTTTAATCGGTTATCCCGTAAAACATAGTCTTTCACCGGCAATGCATAACGCGGCATTCAAAGAATTAAACATTGATGCCGAGTATAGATTATTTGAAATTGCGCCCGGTGAGTTAGAAGAATTCCTGCTTAATCCGGATAAAATAGTAAGAGATACTTCCGGCAGGACTATTCGTGCCGGAGATGTACGCGGTTTTAATATAACCATACCTCATAAAGTAAAAGCAAGAGAAATACTGCAAACACGTTTTCCTCTTATTGAGGGCGAAGTGACGCGGCAGGATTTATATTATGTTAAATTGACCGGAGCGATAAATACGGTAAAGCGCACCGTCCCTGGATTAATATATTGGAATACGGATGTTTACGGCCTGCATGGGGCGCTGGAGATTGACTTAGGATGTGAAATAAAAAATAAACAAGTTCTTGTAGCGGGCTGTGGCGGCGCGGGAAGGGCGGTTATTGCCGCCTTAAGCTGGAAGGATTACCGGGCCGGGAAAATATACATTTATGACTTGAATCCCGAAGCTGTTAATTCACTAAAGGAGCATTTTTCTGAGCTGCCCCGGGATTACAGGGAGAATTTAGAAGAAAGGATAGAATTTATCTCCTGTGAGGAGATTCCTGAGAAAATAAAATATTGTTCTCTTTTAATTAACGCGTCTCCCGTAGGCATGAAGCAAGATGATTCTTCCCTGATAGATAAAAACTTACTTCATCAAGGTTTATTTATTTATGATGTGGTGTATAATAGAAATACGCAGCTTATTAGGGACGCGAAGCAGCTGGGAATACCTGCCGCAGGCGGATTGGGAATGCTTTTATACCAGGGAGTTGCTGCTTTGGAGCGCTGGATTCAAGAACGGGCTCCGGTCGAGGAAATGAAGTCAGCTTTAAGGGAGGAAGTGAGTAAACTATGATAGAGAAAATATTAGTTTTTATAATAGGCAGTTGTTTTGGTTCCTTTTTTAACGTATGTATATACAGGCTGCCTAAGAATATTTCTATAATAAAACCGGGCTCTTTCTGTCCCAAATGTTTAAAACCTATAAAATGGTTTAATAATATTCCTTTGTTAAGTTACCTGATTTTGCTTGGCCGCTGCAGGGACTGTAAAGAAAAGATATCTTTTAGGTATTTCCTGGTTGAGGCGCTTACGGCTTGCTTGTTTCTTTTTCTGTATATGAAGTTTTCTTTATCGTTATATTTCCTGAAATTCGCTTTCTTTTTCTGTTTACTGATTGTAGTCTCGTTTATTGATATTGACTATCATGCTATACCGGCCTATATCTGTTTTGTAGGAATTATGGCTGGTTTTGTTTTTGCTATTTATGAGACTGTTATCGTATTAAAAACAGGGTTGCCCCTCAATCTGCCTATAGTGGATGCTTTTAAGAATATGGTTTTTAGCCTTGGTTTTGTTTATTTTTTCAAATTTTTTGGCGATATGCTTCTTAATGTATATCTTAGCATAAGGAAAAAAGATTCTATTGAAGGAGAAAAAGAAGCGCTTGGTTTAGGCGATGTTGATTTTATGGGAGTAGTAGGTATATTCTTAGGATGGAAAGCCGTTATTGTCACTTTTTTCCTTGCGCCTTTTATAGCTGTGCTTTATTCTGTGTATGCTTTGATATTCAACCGGTCGCATCTAATACCCTATCTTCCTTATTTATCTCTGGCAGCTGTTATTTCTTTTTTCTGGGCGAATAAGATATTGATTTACCTCGGGTTTATGTAGCTTTTGGGATGAGGGTAATAAATATTGAGGAGTTTTAAAATGAGGTTTCTTACTGCCGGCGAATCACACGGACAAGCAGTTTCAGCAATCATTGAAGGTTTCCCAAAGGGTGTTAAAATCGAAGCTTCCCTGATAAATAAAGAGTTAAAGAAGCGGATGGTTGGTTTTGGCAGGGGAAAGCGAATGGGGATAGAGCATGATCGGGTTGAAATTGTCTCCGGCCTTCGCAATAAGATTACTTTAGGCAGTCCGATTTGCGTGTTAGTTAAAAACAAAGATCATAAGATTTTTACTCAAAAGAAGGACGGTTTAAAAATTTTAGCGGTTCCCCGGCCCGGGCATGCTGACCTTGCCGGCTGCCTTAAGTATTGTGAACAAGATGTGAGAAATATCCTGGAGCGGTCATCAGCCAGAGAAACGGTTACCCGCGTATGCGTAGGGGCGGTGTGTAAACAATTCCTCGCCGGTTTTAACATAAAGATTAGCAGTTTTGTATCGGGCGTGGGAAAGATAAGTTCTGCTGCGCGTCCTAAGAGTATAGAAGAGATTATAAAAAAGACAGGGAAATCAAAATTAAATTGCATAGATTCCGAAAAAGAGAAATTAATGATAGAAGAGATTAATAGTGCCCGCCGTTTAGGCGATACTGTAGGAGGTATAGTAGAGGTGTGGGCTTCGGGTGTGTGTGCCGGCCTGGGGAGTGTTATGCATTTTGATAAAAGGCTTGACGCAAAAATATCCGCCTATCTTATGAGTATACCTTCTGTAAAAGCGGTCGAGATAGGCGCGGGTTTTAAATACGCGGGCTTGAGAGGTTCGGTTTCTCACGATACGATTCATTTCTCCGCTGACAAAGGATTTTGGAGGAAGAGCAATAACTGCGGAGGTATCGAGGGGGGTATTTCTAACGGTGAGCCTATAGTAACCAGGATTGCCGTTAAACCAATTCCTACGTTAAAGGATTCCTTGATTTCTGTGAATATCTCTACCAAGAAAAAACAAAAGGCTCCTGTGGTGCGGTCTGATGTTTGTGTGGTGGAGTCTGCCGGTGTGATTGCCGAAAATATGTTAGCTATCTGCTTGACAGAGAGCCTGTTGGATAAATTCGGTTCCGATTCTCTGAAAGAAATAAAAAATAATTTTCGTTATTATTTCAAAACTCTTTCTTAACCAAAAACTTAGAGTTAAACCATTCGACAATATTAAAACAGAAATTTACCGTTTTCAGGCTGTATCACCCTTATCTGTATTTTTTGGGTTAATGTATAGGACGGTGGTTTGGTGATGTTTGCTATTATCATTCTTGTCATAGGTTTTTCCTCTATATTCATCCAGAGCCTTCTGGTCAGAGAGCTGCTGGTTGTATTTCATGGTAACGAGACATCACTGGGAATTATCCTTTCGTTTTGGCTTTTTTGGACAGGGTGGGGAAGCTTTATCTTGAGCCGGTCGGCAAAGAAAATAATAAATCCCGCCTCGACGCTCTGTTTCGTCCAATTATCATTCGTTTTAGCCGGTATCCTTGAATTTATTTTGATAAGAAATCTGCGGGGGCTGCTTAACCTTCAACCGGGACAGATAATTGGTCTTTGGGGGGTATGCGGTGTTTCCGCGTTTATTTTGGCTCCCTTTGCTTTAATAAACGGTTTTTTATTTTCTTTATGCCTTAAGCTTGTTTTTGTTAAGAGAGGATTGAAGAGCATTGGAGATGTATATTCTGTTGACGCGTTTGGGGATATGTTGGGTGGTATCGCGTTTTCTTTTTTGTTTGTTTTCGCCTTCGGCCCCTTAGAAAATCTTTGCATAATTGCCGGTTTAAATGTAATAATTGTTTTGATTTCCGTCTATGTGCTGAAAACGGGTAGTTTCAGGAAGAAAATATTTATTGCTTTAATAGGTTTTGTATTTCTAATTTTTAGCTTTTTTTTGCGTCCGGTTGAGGAATATCTTGTTAAAAAAGAATGGCGCGGGTTTAATCTTGTCGCGACAAAGTCTTCGGTTTACGGGCATTTTCACCTTACGCGGTATGACGATACCTTTAGTTTGTATGAAAACGGATTGTTGGCGTTTACTTTTCCCTTGAGAATAGATTGTGAAGAAACGGTTCATTTTGCGTTTTCGCAAAGCCCTTCGGCAAAGCGGGTGCTTATCGTGGGAGAAGGTATCAAAGGTTTGCTTTTTGAGGTGTTAAAGTACCCTGTTAGCGAAGTATATTATTTGGAGCTTGACCCTGAGTTGATTAATCTTTTAAAGAATTATATACCCGATAAGGATCAAAAGGCATTAAATGATAGAAGAGTGAAAATAATTAATTTAGAAGCAAGGGCATTTTTAAACCGCTATAAGGGAGATAAGTTCGATATTATTCTTCTTAACACACCGCCGCCTTATACGGCATACCTAAACAGATTTTATACTTATGAATTTTTTAAAAAAATAAAGGGTATATTAAATTACAACGGGGCGTTTTCTTTTTCTTTGCCCTCAAAGGAGAACTATTTAACCAAAGAGCTAAGAGATCTTAATGCCAGTATTTATCATACTTTAAAGATGGTTTTTCCTAATATCCTGCTTGTTCCCGGAGAGAAGATAAGGTTCATCGCTTCCCGCGCTTCGGATTATCTTAGCGTGGACCCAAAAGTCCTCTCCCGAAGGCTTAAGGCCTGGGGTGTAAAAACCCGCTTTGTAAATGAATTTTATTTTCAAATGAAGCTGTTACCCTGGCATTTAGAATATGTAAACGGTGTCTTAAAAAATTATAAAGCAGTCCGATTGAATTACGATTTTAATCCCATAACTTATTATTATGGGTTAAACTTTTTTTCTTCTTATTTTCGCTCGCCCCTAAGGCATTTTTTTACGGCTGTATCTAAGGTCAGGCTGCCGGTTTATTTTATAATTTTTTCGTTTATATGGCTTGCGGTTTATTTAATTCGTAAAAAGAGTATTTTATCATTTTCCGCCTTCAGTATGGGAGCTTCCGGTATGGCAGCGGTAATACTTTCTATCCTTGGTTTTCAAATCGTATATGGATATGTTTATCATAAAATCGGCCTTTTGGGGGCTTTGTTTATGTTCGGCCTTGCCTTTGGCGCATGGCTGATTAACAGAAGGATTAACATTATAAGGCGCGGCGCCATTCTTTATGTTTATTTCGCTGCTTGCGCGTATATATTTATCCTTCCTTATTTGTTCAAATTGCTGGCAGGAATTCCTTTATTTTTGGAAGGATTAAGCTTTCTTGTTCCTTTTTTTATGGGATTCATTTCCGGACTTTCCTTCCCATTGATTAATAAATTGTATTCAAACGATGACAGCCGTTTCTTTAAAAATGCCGGAACCCTTTATTTGTGTGACCTTTTAGGGGGAGGAGCCTGCGGCTTATTTTTGAGTTTAGTTTTTATCCCCCTTTACGGTTTGTTTTTAAGTTCCTGCATAATGAGTTTTTTGTTGTTTTTGTCCTGGCTGGGGCTATTTCTTTACTTAAGAACGGAGTAAACAATGAGTAAAAACAAAGTATTATTTGTGGTAAAGACAGTGTTATTATTGATGTTTGTATTGGTTAGTTTTTCTAACAGTGAAGTTTCTGCTCAGAGAGCGCTAAAACCAGCTCTTTATTGGAGAAAGTTGGATAATAAAACCGTAAATTGCCTTCTTTGTCCCCGGAAGTGTATTATTCCGGAAGGCAGTAGAGGGTATTGCGGGGTGAGAATCAATAAGGGCGGTAATCTTTTTACCTTAGCATATAATAATCCCGTAGCTGTAGTTATTGATCCGATAGAGAAGAAGCCCTTTTTTCATGTTTTGCCTAAAACCGGGGCTCTTTCTATAGCAGTTGCCGGCTGCAATTTGAGATGTTTGTTCTGTCAGAATTGGCATATTTCCCAAAGCCGGCCCGATGAAACCATAAATTATGATTTAACTCCCGAAGATATAGTTGCTCTGGCTAAGAAATACCGCACGCCGTCAATAGTTTTTACTTATACCGAACCTACGGTATTCTATGAATATATGCTTGATATTGCTAAATTGGCAAAGAAGGAAGGTTTATTTGTGGGAATGCATAGCTGCGGCTATATTAATCCCGAACCGCTAAAAGAGCTGCTTGGATATCTCGATTTCGTAAATGTAGATTTGAAAGCTTTCAGCGAAGAGTTCTATAATCAATTAAGCCAGGGAGCGCATTTACAGCCTGTATTGACTAGTTTAAAAACAATAAGCGATTTTGGCATACATTTGGAAATAACTAATTTAATAATTCCCACAAGGAATGATTCCCCGGAGTTGATACGCGCGATGTGCGGTTGGATAAGGGATAATTTAGGTTCTCATATCCCTTTGCATTTTTCTCGTTTTTTCCCGCAGTATAAACTGAAAAATCTTCCCCCCACACCTATAAACAAACTAAAAGAGGCATACAAACTGGCTAGGGAATCCGGGCTGATTTATGTCTATATAGG
>DAOVKQ010000083.1 GCA_030631705.1 Candidatus Omnitrophota bacterium
AAAACAAAAACTGGATAAACTAAACAGCAATTACCGCGATTTGGAAGAGAAAAATAACGCCCTAAAAGAAAGCGAGGATTATTTAAAAGCAGAGAAGAAACAGCTTCTCAAAGAAAAAGGCCGGTTTGATGTTGAATATGCCGCTCTTTCTAAGGATAAAGAGGGGTTAAGAGTTCAAAATCAAAATCTTGCTAAAGAAAAAAAGAATATAGAAAAGGAGAATAAAAGATTAATCCGGGAGAAAAGCGCGGTTGTCAAAGAACGCGATAAGTTCAAACTCGATTATAACAAACTTACAACTAAATTTTACGATATTACGAAAAGTGTTCAAAGATATTCTGAAGACAACGTAATTCTGCAGAAAGATAATAGCTCACTGAAGAGTGAGAACAAAAAGCTTACAAAGGAAAACGATGATTTGGTTGAGTCGTACGCTATTTTGCAGAAAGAAATTAGAGAAATAAAGCCCGAAATCAACAGGCTTATTGAAGAGCGCGATTTGCTAAGGGCGAGCAATAAGAATATATTGAAAGAAAACGACATTTTATCCGGGGAGCAGGAAGAATTAAAAGCTAATTATGACAAACTGAAAGGCACTTACAGTAATTTAAAGAGTGATTTTGAAGATTTGACGGTTGATTACAGTAAGATTCAAAGGAAGAGAGAGGAATTAAAACGCGAGAATAAATCACTCACCACAGAAAACAGAAAACTTTCCAATGCCAACGATAATTTCGATATTTCCCGCAAGAAATTCAAGAAAACAATCGACCGCTTAACATTAACCAATAAAGATATCATTAAAGAGTTGAATTCTTTAAAAACCGTTAATAAGAATATTGCTAAAGAAAGAGACGCTTTTGACGCGGATAACAACAAGCTTAAGTCGGATTACCGGGAGCTTGAAGATAAGCTTGAGGCTCTTGGCAGAAACTATCGTGAGCTGGATAAGGAGAAGAAAATATTGTATAGTGATAAAAAATCTTTACAATTAACTAACATAAATCTATCCGATACAATTAATGGATTAGAGGATAAATTTGCCTCTGCTATAGAAGAGGGGCGGGCGTTGTCAAAAAGTAAAGAAGAATGGGAAGAAAAATACGCTTATCTTAAGATAGACATGGATAATATGGAAAAAAGAAATAATGAATTGCGGGAAGAGAACAAAGTTTTTCTGACCACGACTGAGGTTTTGAAATCAGAAAACAAAAAACTTTTGGACGAAAAAAACAGGTTAAAGGATAGTTATCAGATTGTTTTAAAAGAAGAGAATATTCTTTTAAAAAGCAAGGGTGCCCTAAAAACCGACTATGATAATATTCGCGAAGAATATGATAAGCTTAAAAATAGGTATCTTGATCTTCAGGAAAGTGATACTGCTCTGAGCAATGTGTATAATGCTCTTTTAGACGATCATTCGGCGCTTAAGGAGGAATATAATGCCGATAAGAAAGAGTTGTCTCAGTTGGATAGAGAGCACCGTTCTCTGCAAAAGAATAAAGAGAGCACCTTGAAGTTTTTGGTTGAAGCCAAGAACAAGATAGTTACATTAACCAAAGAAAAGGGATCTTTGGAGGTTGAAGTAAGAACTTTATCCGGGAAACTCAATGATTTGGCTAAATTGAGCAATAGGTCACTTAAAGAACAGAGTATCTTGCATTATAATTTAGGCGTGCTTTATACCAGAGGGGGAGAGTATAAAAGAGCAATTAGAGAATTCAATGAAGTCATTAAAGTAAACCCTAATGACGCGGCTTCCCATTATAATTTGGCAGTTATTTACTCTGAATATATTGATGAGAAGAAAAAAGCGCTAGAGCATTTTAAACATTACTTAGAGATTGCCCCGCGGGATCGCGATGCCGATAAGGCAAGGAAATATCTCTTCCTTCAGGAGGCTATAGAGGGAAAGTAGTGAAGTTTAAAGCGGTTGTTTTAATTTTTCTGTTAATGGTATTGTTGCCGGCAAAAGGATTCTCTCAAGATCTTGCTTATCTGGATAAGGAGCTTGGTTATTCAGCGAAAAGTCTTTTAGAGACAAAAGCCTCTTTGGATTTTAAGAATATTGACATTGTCGAAGCATTAAAATTCTTATCCCAAAAAGCCGGAATGAATATTATTCCTACTAATAAGGTAAGCGGGAGGATTAGTTTAAGTGTTGATGACGCTTCTTTAAAAGATGTTTTCGACATTATGTTACGCTCTAACGGCCTCGCTTATGATAAAAAAGGTGATATTTATAACGTAATGACCGAAGAAGAATACAAAAGCTTATACGGCAAGAAATTCAACGATTTGCGCAAGGTTAGGGTATTTCACCTTAAGTACGCGGTCCCTGAGCAGGTGTTTGCTCTTTGCGACAGGTTAAAAAGCGGTATAGGTAAAGTAATGATTGATGCAGAGTCAGGGAACCTTTTGGTGATGGACACTCCGCATAATATAAACCGGATAGAAAAAGTGATTAATTCCCTGGAACAAAAAACAACCGTATTGAAAGTATATGACTTAAAGTATGCCAATGCCAAAGCTATCGCCACACAGCTCAAGAACCAGTTGGATGTAAAAAAAGTGGGCACTATACGCGCCGATGAACGATCGAATCAGGTTATCGTACAGGCATTGCCTCAAAGGATTAAAGATGTTGAAAAACTTATTGGTTACCTGGATCGTAAAACGCGGCAAGTATTAATGGATGTTAAAATAGTTAAAGTTAAAATGTCCGATGCCCTCAACAAAGGTATTGAGTGGGAGGGGCTTTTTAACCTCGGTAAAAGATATGGTATGACTTATCTGGGTTCTTATCCTTTTAGCGCGGTCCAGGCATCGACCGATGCCTGGCGCTCAAGAAAGCAAGTCCTTGATGATGTCGGTTATGTCGGTTCTTATCCTTTTAGCGGAACAACTTTGGATTATGCCTCCGGCACAAAAACTTCAGCTATGGAGAATGTGCATCTTGGTATGGTAGGAAAGCATGATTTTGACGCTATATTTAACTATTTTTTAAATATAGGGAATACAAAAGTTGTGGCTAATCCCAAGACTGCTGTTATTGAAAATCAGGAAGCCCGTATTCATATCGGCGAACGGCAGGCTTATATTACTAACACTACAACGCAGACTACCAGCACTACGACAATTGCCGAAGAGGTTACGTTTATTGACGTAGGTATTAAACTTTTTATAATTCCTACGATAAATGAAGACGGTTATATAACTTTAAAGATTAAGCCTGAGATAAGTTCGGTAGTCTCTTATCTTGAGACAGCCGCCGGCAACAAAATTCCTATATTGAATACTTCCAGCGCTGAGACTACTGTAATAGCTAAGAATGGTTCAACTATTTTAATCGGCGGCCTAAAACAGGAAAAAGAAACGGATATGAGGAAAGAAATTCCTTTTTTAAATAAGATTCCTGTTATAGGGTCGTTTATGGGTACCAGCACAAAGGTTGACGAGTGTAGCGAGTTTTTAGTTTTAGTTACTCCTTATATCATCACAGGGGATGAGTTAACTACCGGACGCAGCCATGATTTCGGGCACCGGCTGGATAAGGAAGACCAGCAATATTCCGGTTTTCCCCCGGTTGGGATTGAATACAGACATAAATCTTACCGGGATTACGATTCTTTGCGAAAAGAAGAGATGTTGGAAATAAAACCGGTAAAATAACAGGAAGGTTAAAGATGAATAAAAATCACAATTCTTTGCACGTATTATGCAAAATTGTTTTTTGTTTTATTTTCCTTATTCTGTCCGGCCCAAAAGGGTATTGTCAGGATAGCGGTACAATTGAGGCTAAATACGAGAAACTAAAAAAAGAATATGATGCTGTAGTTAAAGACAGGGATAATGTCCTATTACAGACAAAAGAGCTTATTAAAAACAAATCAGAATTACAGTTTAAGGATAACAAGATAAAGAAGCTGATTGCTTACAACGAAAAGTTAAAACAAAGTAAAGAAGAAGTGCTGAAAAGAATCGATGAGTTTATTCATGAGATAGACGTGCTTAATCAGATTGATTTGCAGAAGATAGAGCAGATAGAGAGGCTCAAAAAACATATTGAAAATATGAAGATTGAATATAAAATAGTGGATGAAACAAAGAATAAATTGAAAGTAGCGCTGAGAGAAAAACGCAGGCTAGAAAAAGAGATTCAGAATTTAAACCAGAAACTCAAAAAGGAAGGAAGTCATAAATTAGAAGCTCAGGCAGCCGCTGAAGCTTATCGCCGAAAGATAAGAGATTTGCAGAAACAGTACAGAGAAGCGCTTTCTATTAACAAACAGCTATCCCGGAAGATGGAAGAGATGCCCAGGAAGTTTGCCGAAATCGCCCGGGAGAATAAGATCCTCATTAAGGAAACTTCGCTTACGCATTATAATTTAGGTGTTTTTTATACCGAGAATAAGGAACACCGCCGGGCAACAGCAGAATTTGAGAAAGCATTAGAGCTTAATCCCGATGATCCGTATGCTCATTTTAATCTGGGCTACATCTATGCGGAATACATGGTGGATAGGCATAAGGCAATTGAGCATTTTCGTAAAT
>DAOVKQ010000025.1 GCA_030631705.1 Candidatus Omnitrophota bacterium
AGAAAAAACCCTCATAAGGACAGATAATCCTTCTTTAGTTTTTTCAAAGGTAATAGGATTGGTGGTTAAAGATTATGTTAGTCATCCCAAAGGTATTCATCCTACTGCTGTTATCGCTGATAGCGCCGAGTTAGGAGAGAATGTGGCGGTAGGCCCCAATGTTGTTATAGACGATAAAGCAAAGATAGGAAAAAATACAATAATTTATGGTGGGTGTTATATCGGCTGTTCTGCGGAATTAGGAAATAATTGTTTAATCTATCCCAATGTAACGATTAGAGAGAGAATTTGTATAGGAAATGAGGTGATTCTGCATTCCGGCGTGGTTATCGGTAGTGATGGTTTTGGTTTTGCCGCCGTACAAGGATTACAGAAAAAGATTCCTCAGATTGGAACGGTGGTAATAGAAGATGGCGTAGAGATTGGCGCTAATTCAACTATTGACCGGGCCCGTTTTAGTAAGACAGTAATCGGCAAAGGAACAAAAATAGATAATCTTGTTCAAATCGCTCATAATGTTATTATAGGGCCGAATTGTATTATTGTTGCTCAGGTTGGTATAGCAGGCAGCAGCAAGATAGGTGAGAGCGTTATATTAGCCGGACAGGCGGGGATCGTGGGGCATATTACTGTTGGCGATAGAGCGATTGTTGCCGGGCAGGCCGGAGTAACAAGATCTGTGTCCGCGGATGCTAAGGTGTCAGGGTATCCGGCAAGACCTCATGTTGAGGCAAAAAAGGTAAATGCCTGTGTGCAGCGCCTGCCGCAGGTTTATGAGAAAATTAAAGAACTGGAAGAAAAAGTGCTTGGGCTGGAACAAATATTGAAGGAAAAAGGATAAAAGAAAAATATATAGTATGGATAAACAGCGTACGATAAAAAATATAGTTTCTTTACGCGGCGTTGGTCTTCATACCGGTCAGAGCGTAAAAATTGAATTTATGCCCGCTGTTGATAACGCGGGGATTTTTTTCGTGCGTAAAGATTTGGATCCGGAAATAATCATTAAGGCGGATATTTATTCTGTCTTAAATCCGGAAAAGTTTCCCCGCCGGACTTCTGTGGGCGAAAGCGGCGCTTGCGTGTATACAATTGAACATCTTATGGCTGCTTTGCATCTTTTGGATATTGATAACATCCGGGTCAATATCTGGGGAGAAGAGGTTCCCGGTATGGATGGCAGCGCCAAAGGGTTTGTCGAGAAACTTCAACAGGCAGGGGTAGTGACACAGGAAGCTTCCCGCCGGTACCTCGTTATAAAAGAGCCTTTTTGGGTTGAAGAGGGCCCCTCCAGTATAGTAGCTATTCCTTATAAAGAGGAACGTATTTCTTATACATTAAGTTATGATAATGACATTATCAGCACTAGTTTTCTGGATGTAGTTTTAAACGGAGATATATCGCAGCGTATTTATGAAGCAAGAACATTTTGCCTCCAGGAAGAGGTTGATGCGTTAATAAAAATGGGATTAGGCAAAGGGTCTAATTACGAAAATACCTTAGTTGTCGCTAAGGCGAAAATATTGGAGAATAAATTAAGATTTCCTGATGAGTTCGTAAAGCACAAGGTTTTAGATCTTCTTGGTGATTTGTATTTAGCAGGCCCCATAAGAGCTCACATCATTGCTTTAAGAAGCGGCCATAACCTTAATATTCAGTTAATCAATAAGCTAAGAAAGTATAAGGATAAGAAGTCATCTGCCGGTGTAGTTTCGCATAGTGAATATTTTTCCGGTGGAGGCCAGCTTTCAATCAATGAGATAGTTAAAATTTTGCCCCATCGTTACCCTTTCCTGTTGGTTGACCGGATACTGAATATGGAAAAAGGGAAAAAGGCTATCGGCATTAAGAATGTCACCATAAATGATTATTTTTTTCAAGGCCATTTTCCTGATAAGCCGGTTATGCCGGGAGTATTGATAGTTGAAGCTATGGCACAAGTAGGCGGAGTATTGATGCTTGCTAACGAAGAGAATAAAGGCAAGATTGCTTATTTTATGGCTATTGATAAGGTGAAGTTCAGAAAGACGGTTGAGCCGGGAGATCAGTTGGTTATTGAAGTTGGATTGGGTAAAGTAAGAAAAAAAGTTGGAACGCTGACTGCCAAGGCGTTTGTTGACGATAAAGTAGTCTGTGAGGCAGGGCTGACGTTTGCTTTGGTAGATTCTTAATGGGGCATATTCCGTTTATGCTTGATACCCGATACTAGATTCCCGATACTCGTAAACAAATCCAAAATCATAAACTATAATACACAATAGACAATACACAAATTACAAACGGGATGTTTGTATATTTGGTATTTATTGGGGTTTATACTGGCGTTTATCCGCGTTGATATCCGCGGTAATCCGCTTCTAACGCAAGAATTTTACATTGCCCGGGTTTTATTTTCTGATATAATAAGAAAAATGGCGACTAATATTCATCCCCAAGCTATTGTTGAGCCCGGTGCCCAGATCGATGAGGGTGTTAAAATAGGCCCTTTTGCTATTATAGGCGCTAAGGCAAAGATAAAAAAAGATACTGAAATCTGTCCTTTTGCCCAAATCTTAGGAAATTCCGAGATTGGTTCCCAATGTAAGATATTTTCTCACGCCGTTATCGGCAGTCCGCCTCAGGACCTTAAATATGACGGTCAGGAAAGCCATGTCTTTGTGGGTGATAATAACATTATAAGAGAATTTGTTACTGTTAATCCGGGGACCGATGAAGGTTCTAATACGACTATCGGCAGCAACAATCTTATTATGGCTTATTCCCATATTGCCCATGATTGTATTGTCGGTAATAACAATATCTTTGCTAATGCCGCTACTTTAGCCGGGCATGTCGAAGTAGAAGATAAAGTAGTTATAGGAGGATTGTCTGCCGTGCATCAGTTTTGCAAGGTGGGTCGGCTTTCAATCATCGGAGGATGTTCTAAAGTGGTTCAGGATATACCGCCTTTTTCTTTATGTGACGGACATCCCGCTAAAGTGCGCGCCCTTAATATAGTAGGTTTGAGAAGGTCGGATTTTTCTAAAGATAAGATCGAAATGTTAAAGCAGGCGTTTAAGATCTTATTTTTCGATAATCACCCATTAGATTCGGCTAAAGAAAAGATTAAAGGCAGCCTTCCTTCCTGTTCAGAGCTGGATTATTTAATTAAGTTCCTTTCTTCCTCGAAGAGAGGAATCTCTAAATGAATCGCATATGAAATTAGGAATAATTGCCGGCAATAGACTTTTTCCTATAATTTTTTCTCAGGCTGCAAGGCGCGGCAATAGCAGTATAGAACTAATAGCAATTTGTTTTCGCGGAGAAACAGACCCCAAGATCGAACGTTATGTCGATAAAGCGTTCTGGTTAAGAGTGGGGGAATTGGGATATTTACTGGAGATATTAAAAAGAGAAAATTTAAAGAAATTAGTTATGGTTGGACAAGTAAATCCCCGCCGTATATTCCAGAAGAGACATTGGGATGAAAAAATGCGCAAGCTCACAAAAGAGATAAACGATTTCCGTCCCCATACAATATTTGGTAAATTGATTGAAACCATGGAGTCTTCGGGCGTAGAATTTATCGATTCAATATCTTACATGAAAGAGCATCTGGCAGAAAACGGAGTTATGAACGGATTATCTTTGAGTAATGGCGTGTTAAGAGATATAGAGTTTGGAACAGGGCTTATATCTAAATTTGTAGAATTGGACGTTGGGCAGAGTATTGTAATAAAAAATAAGACCGTTGTAGCCCTGGAAGGATTAGAGGGCACTGACAGAACAATCAACAGGGCCTATAGTTTGGCTGGTTTTGGATGTGTAGTGTTGAAATTCAGCAAGCAAGACCAGGATTTGCGGTTTGATGTGCCCGTGGTAGGGCTTAAAACATTGACACTTCTTAAAAAGATAAAGGCAGCCGCCTTAGTTTTAGAAGCAAGCAGGGTGATTATTCTCCAAAAGGATAAATTTCTGCATCAGGCGTATCGCTGCGGCATTCCTGTAGTAGGAAAATAGTGGTTACCTTTTTTTCGTTAGCATTTCTTTTATTATTTCCCTTTATTGTAAATTCAAGTATTTCTTTTGAAGATGCTAAAACTCTTTATTCACAGGGAGAGTATGGGGAAGTTCAAAAATTTTACCAAGGAGCGTCGGTTTATAATAAAAAGGCATTTCTGGAGCTTGCTTGTTTACATAAAGAGCGCAAACAGTACGAAAAGTCCATTTTTTACCTTAAAGAATACCTAAAAAATGATAACGACGAAGACGTTAGATTATTACTTTCCGAAGTTCTTTATCTTGACGGGAATTCCCGCGAGGCTTTAACGGTTTTGAATAGGCTGGTTAAAAGAAGCAAGAATCATATTATTTATGTTTATATCGGCCTTGCCTATGAAGATTTAGGAAAATACCCTTTGGCCTTAAAAGCGTATAAAAAGTCGCTTGAATACCGAACAAATACGATTGCTTTATACAGATCGGGCAAGATTTATCTTGGGATGAAAGATTACGATGAGGCAATTAAGTTTTTTGAGAAATTAATTAAACTTGATGCGAGTATGCGCATTGCCTATTATCATTTGGGCGCTGCTTATTTAAATAAGAAAGATTTCATCAAGGCCTATAAATACCTTTCCCGGGCAATAAAGTTTTATCCCAAAGATAAAGAGCTTAAATCAGCGTTATTGTCTGTGAAGAAGAGCTTGGGGGAAGATTATTTTTTAAAACAGAAAGCCAAATCGTTAACAAAACGTAAAGAAATTAAGTTATCGGCGTATAAAAAAGTTCAGGGCAATATTCCCGTAGTCAGGGTGGGAGTTCTGCGAAAAGTCAAATCTATAAGTTTTAAATGTTTTGCCGATATAAAATTAAAAGAAAATGTTTTCTTAAAGAAAGAAAGATTATACAGAGTAGAACCAGCCGGCAAAAATCAGGTTTATGTTTCGGATTATGAAAGTAAGAAAAAAATAGCAGCTTTGAATATGCCGCTGATTTTATCATCGTCGAATAAACCATTCTATATAATAGAAGTTACTTATGGGAGTGATCAATTTTGGCATAAATCTATAGATATGGCATTACGGGGAAATCTTGAAATAATCGGCTCAGGAGGACTGCTAACCTTGGTCAATATTATTAATTTAGAAGAATATCTTTACGGGGTTTTGCCGGGTGAGATTTATCCGAGCGCGCAAACAGATGCTTTAAAATCTCAGGCTGTGGCGGCGCGTACTATAGCGATTAAAAATATGGGGCGTCATAAAAAGGAAGGGTTTGATTTTTGCAGTGATGTTCATTGCCAGGTTTATCGTGGTTTATCAAAGGAGTCGGAAAGAACCAATAAAGCGGTTGATTCTACGCGGGGAGAAATAATCGTTTTTGATAATAGGCCGGTTGAGACTTTTTATCATTCTAATTGCGGAGGCTGTTTGCGTGATGACCTTTTTGACAAAAGGAAATATCTCAATAATAAATTGGACAGAATTGAAGATAATTATCCTGTTTTTTCTCCTTGGGAGGCGGAAAATTGGTTCAAAAGCAGCCCTTCCTCGTTTAGCTCCCAAACCAAAAGGATAAGTAACTATCGTTGGCAGCGGATATACGATGATGATGATTTCATGATTATCTTTGGCTGGCCGCTCAAAGATTTTAGAGATATCACTATTATCAAAAAGGGGGAATGTGAGCATATTGATATTTTGCAGATAGAGAGGGGTAATGTTAAAGAGAAGGTTTCCGGTGATCTTAAGATAAGGCGTTACTTTGATAACTTAAGAAGCAGTGCTTTTAAGACAGAAATTAAATACAGGAGAGGAAAAGGGATTAATTCTGCAGAGCGTATTATTATCTGGGGCGCCGGTTTCGGCCATGGCGTAGGGCTGTCTCAAGAAGGCATGGAGGCAATGGCTAAAGGGGGCTTTGGCTATCGGGAAATACTCAGACATTACTACAAAAACATAGATATTAAGGATATTTACTAGATGTACAGACGTCCTATTTAGGTACACCCTACTCATTTTTTGCGCAGTAGAAAGTACTATTTTTTCCTTGTATTCTTTTCCAATTATGATATAAAAGTATCTCTTGCAAAATTCTAGATAGATAGTAAAAAAATGGAGTTTAAAAAGATTTTAGAAATTCGGTGGCATGGACGCGGAGGCCAGGGTGCGAAAACAGCAGCCCAGCTTTTGGCAGAAACAGCTTTGGAAGAGGGTAAGTATATCCAGTCTTTTCCTGAATATGGCCCTGAACGGGCAGGGGCGCCGATAAAAGTTTTTACTCGCATATCAGAACAGCCCATAAATCTTCATTGTGGAGTGTCTACTCCTCAGATAGTAGTTGTGATAGATCCGACTTTATTGGATGTGATAAATGTAGTCGAAGGTCTTGATGAAAATGGAACTCTTTTGGTTAACAGCGAATATTCTCCCGCGGATATAAGAAAAAAGCTTAATTTTCCTAAAGGAAAAGTCTGCACAGTTAATGCTACCAAAATTGCCTTAGATATTACGGGTATACCCTTACCTAACACTCCCATGCTGGGCGCTTTATTGAAAACTGTCAGTATAGTGGAGCTTGATAAGTTAGAAGGAAAATTGGAAAAGAAGTTTTTAAAGAAAATAGGAGAAGAGAAAACGAAGGCAAACATTGAAAGTGTCCGTAAAGCATATGAAATAGTTCAGGAGGAATAAAATCCTAAACCCTAAACACTAAACTCTAAATAAACCCAAATGAATAAAACACAAAATACAAAACAGAGAAAGGGAAATTTGAGCTTTGGATTTTAGGTTTTGGATTTATTTAGGATTTAGGATTTAGAGTTTAGAGTTTTAAAGAGCAAAAGATATTTTTACAATACCAACTTTTCATGGAGGGTGTTGAATAACATGGCTGAAAAAGGATGGAGGCAAATACCGATAGGGGGATTAATTACTGAAGCGGGAAATGCCGAGCAGTATAAGACAGGCACTTGGCGGACATTCAAGCCGGTCGTGGATAAAGATAAGTGTATTAATTGTCTTTTGTGCTGGGTGTATTGTCCGGATTCTTCTATTTTGGTTTCCGATGGTAAGATGACAGGAGTTGATTACGATCATTGTAAAGGCTGCGGTATCTGCGCCAAAATATGTCCTAAAAAATGTATTGAAATGGTAAAAGGATAAGTAAGTAAGATATGCCCAATACTAACGATTATACAATGAAGGCTTTGACCGGCGACCAGGCAGCGGCTGAAGCAATGCGCCAAATTAATCCTGATGTAGTTGCTGCTTATCCCATAACACCTCAGACAGAAATTGTAATGAATTATTCTCAATTCGCGGCCGACGGCTTGGTAGATACCGAGATGATTCCTGTAGAGTCAGAGCATAGCGCAAT
>DAOVKQ010000044.1 GCA_030631705.1 Candidatus Omnitrophota bacterium
CAGATAAAGGCCTATTATTTTCTCTTTTTTCGCTTTTAAAAATATATCTCCCCCGTTTTCAACAATTATCTCCTCACAATAAGCAAGTAACTCCTTACCTATATAATAGGCAACCGCGCCGGCCACAGAAGAAAATGGGCCGATGCCTGCCAATTGTGACGCCTTAAACATATCTTGGATAATTAGAGGAGCGCTTCTATCGATTTCTAAAGGAGAGAGAGAATTAAGAAAACAAGGGTTTTTACTTACGTATTCTTCGATTTGGGTATAATACTTTCGCAGTATATCCTCTGCTCTATGCTTATCCAATGTTTTATCGGAAATAATATAAATATCACTTTCACGATAGGCTATCTCCAAACTATGTTTCCCGCTAAAGGAATGGCGATAAAATCTTTCCTCATACATTATTAAAAGTTAAAAGGGCGCCCTCTTCTAAATCAACGTAGATATTGAAGCGCGTAGACTTTTGTACAGTCAGGAAGGGTATCTTTTGTAACCGTCAAAAATTCACCTCTCTCAATATTGCATTTACCGGAAAGAAATTTATCTAAACCATCAATATCAAAATCTAATTTGACAGTCTTAAAATGCATAGGAATAACTATTTTTGGGTTTATTTTCTCAATCAAAACCCAAGCCTGTTTATGGTCTATAGTAAACCTACCGCCTACGGGGATCATAGCAATATCTATATCCTTAAGCTTAGTGTAATCTAAATCCAGAGTGCCGACGTCTCCGAAATGCGCGATTTTCAATGACTCCGCGTTAATTAAGAAAATAATATTTTCTCCGCGTATTGCCCCTTTTGAATCATCATGATAAGAAGGTACTGTTTCAATAGTTACATCCTTTATGGTCAATTCACCCAGAGAATCGACAACTTCGGCGCCGGCAACGCTCTCTGTACAATCATGGTCGGAATGATGGTGGGAAACAGTAACAATATCCGCCTCAAGCCCTATGGGCAAATATTGTATCGCTCCCGAGAATGAACCTGGTTGATAGGGGTCATTTACAATTTTTGTACCACTCTCTAATTCAATATAAAAACAAGCATGACCCAACCAGCTTATCTTCATTTTTAGTGAATATCTTCTTTTTTCCCTTTTTTGAATAAATCCAAAAATCTATCTTCGTAATCCCTATATACATTCCAATGATCTAACTTTTCTTTAAGCTCTCTGGCTTTCGATATATCTCCCGGCGCTTCTTTAAATAAGGTCTCCATTTCTTCCCTAACAGACTGAGGGATTTTTGTGTAAGCGGATAAATCTTTTTTTATCTTCTCTATATCATCATCGCTTAAAGGAGGCGGAGTTTGAATCTCCCCCTTTAAATAGCTCATGAGTTTATCTATCTCGGATTCGATAAAAGAAGCCCGCTCAGTAAGAGAGCTAAAATCAAGCTTCAAATCAAGGTACTTATCAATTATTTTTAAGATACTTATGCTCGCTTTAGGATTCTCGATTTGAACAGTATAAAAAGGAATCTCTGCCAAAAGACATAATCCCCGTATTCTTTTCTTCTTAGCCATACCTAAAACAAGGCCATTAAGTCCGCTTATCTGCCCTTCGTCAAGAATCTTTGCGCCAAAAGACCCGAATCGATCCAATATATCCTTATGCGTTGAAGTCATCCACACCCCGGGCTTAGCTCTATGGTCGATAGGCTCTGGTTTAGCGGCAAAACTCATTATAAGCTTTGATTTATACTTTTTAGCAAAATTTACGACAGCATTGCATAATTCTTGACCATACTCTAAAGGAGGCTGAGCTTCTCCTAAAAAAAGGATTATACTCGATGACTGCTTTGGTTTATAATAATAAAAAAACCCTACCGGCAGATGAGGAAGACCTAGAATTCCTTTATCTACTACTACCCCCGCGGGTTTGAAAAAATCCCCCGCTTCCAGCTTAGCAAACATTTTAAATTCCAGTGCTTCTTTTAAAAAAAGAGCTGTTCTGTAAGCTACCTCTCCCATCCCGGGCCAAGCAGCGATAAAAACAGGATCTTTCAACCTGGGGCTTGCTACTTCCTTAATCATTTTTGTAAACTATTTTTAACAATCTACCACATTCGATATAAAAAACAAGCGTAATCTATTTTTAGCTTCTTCCCTGTTACCTTAACCTTTTAACCACCCTTACGGCATCCACACCGTTATCGGCGTATTCAGCGCCAATAGAACAAGCATAAGATTTAGTTACCACCGCGCCACCCACCACAAACCTGCAATTAAGCCTTTGTTTTCTTGCCATAGTGGTTACTTCTTTCATGTTCACCATTGTTGTCGTCATAAGCGCAGAAAGTCCAACAATGGGAGATTTATGACGTTTTATCTGTTCAATTATTTTTGCCGGAGATATATCCTTACCAAGGTCGATAACGGAAAACCCATGATTTTTTAACATAAGGGCTACGATATTTTTTCCGATATCGTGGACATCTCCTTTTACCGTCGCGAGAATAACGACAGTTTTCTTGGCCTTAGCCGAAATATCTTTCTTAAGAAACGGCTCAAGGCGTTTAAAAGATGTCTTCATGGCCTCAGCGCTGGCTATCAGCTGGGGCAGGAAATATTCTTTTTTATCAAATAAATCCCCTACATTATTAATAGCAAGTGTCATTACATCAACTAACTTGCGGGGATCTATGCCGGATTTAACAGCTTCATCAACAATAGTTTCTACTCCTTCTCTATTTCCGTCCGTAATCGCTGTAAACAATTCTGCCGCTTCGTAACGCATGTCCGAAGCAAAGGATTTTCCTGTGTTTGGGGAAGAAGATTCGCGAAAATGAGATATAAATGATAGGGCATTTTTATCTTTTCCCGTCAAAACATCCGAAGCTTTCTTGATGTTTATTATTTCTTCTTTAAAGGGATTGGCAATAACCATGCTTAAACCTTCTGCTTGAGCCATAGCTAAATATGCCGCGTTGACCCAGGAACGTTTCGGCAGGCCAAATGAAATATTAGACAAGCCGATTACCGTATTAATATTAAAAATACGGGAGCACCACGATATTGTCTTTATGGTTTCCCGGGCTTGCTCAGGGTGTGAAGAAACAGTCATAGTTATCCCGTCAACAATAATATCTTCTTTGTTAAAGCCGTTTGGGCGCGCCTGGCTAACTATATATTCAATAATCTTCTTTCTCTTCTCGAATGTATCCGGTATACCCTTTTCATCAAGCGCAAGAGCGATAAACATGGCCCCGTATTTAGCGGCGATAGACAGCAATTTCTTAAGTTTTCCTTTCTCTGCCGATATTGAATTAATCAAGGCACGCCCGGGGTAAATACGAAGGGCTGCTTCTATTGCTTCGGGCCTTGCCGAATCAATAATTAAAGGTAACTCGCTAATAACCGATAAAAGCCCGATAATATTTCTAAGGGTATCTTTTTCGTCTATTCCCGAAACACCCACATTAACATCCAAAAGGCCGGCCCCATTTCTTTCTTGCTTCTTGGCCAGCTCACAAACAATAGAAGTTTTACCCTGACGCAATTCTTGTTTAAGATCTTTTTTCCCGGTAGGATTAATGCACTCTCCGGCAATAAGCATAGGGGTTTTGCTGTCTATGAAAATAGTCTTGCGGGCAGAGCTTAAAACACTTACTCTTTTTTCCTTTCGGCTTAAAGGCCTAATGTCGGATATTTTTCTTTTTAACTGTTTAATATGCTCGGGGGTCGTCCCGCAGCAGCCACCCAGCATATTTACGCCCCAAGATATAAACTCCCTGCCGGAAGAGGCAAATTCTTTGGGCCCCATATTAAATATAGTTTGTCCTTTTATTAATTTGGGAATACCGGCGTTAGGCTTTGCTATTAAAGGAACTCTCGCGTAAGGCTTCATTAACTTAATAAAATCCATCATCTGCCGCGGGCCGGCAGAACAATTACACCCCACGGCGTCAGCGCCAAGACTCTGTAAAGTAACTAAGGCCGTTATAGGGTCTGTTCCGCCAAGCGTCCTGCCGCTGTTTTCATAAGTCATGGTCACCATTGTAAATTTATCAGTTATCTCCTTTACGGCGATTAACGCGGCGCGGGCTTCCTGAATATCAATCATTGTTTCAATTATAAAAATATCCACTCCCCCCGAAAGTAAACCTTTCACTTGCTCTTTATAGACTTTAACGGCCTGTTCAAATTTCAAATGCCCGAAAGGCTCAATAAATTTACCGGTAGGGCCGATATCTCCCGCTATAATAGTATTGCCCCCTACAGCGTTACGGGCAATAAGAGCGATTTGCCTGTTAATCTTTGTTACATTATCAAGGCCGTGTTCTTTAAGTTTAATCCGATTGGCGCCAAAAGTGCAGGTATAAACGATATCCGCTCCGGCCTTCTTGTAATCTTTATGAACGGCCGAGATAATATCGGCATTTTTCAAGCACCAGCTTTCAGGAGATGCTCCTTGCGGCATTCCCCGCTTCTGGAGTTCCGTTGCGGTAGCTCCGTCAAGTATAACAATTCTTTTCTTTAAAATACTTTTTATATCTTTCATATCCCGCTGGTTTTATCCCTCCATTATCCCCGCTACTGCCGTTACCGACTTTTCAGGCAGGAGAATGAATTCTTTACTCAAAACTACCCCTAACTTGTCTATTTCCAAAATATCGCACATAACCTTTTGACTGTCCAGCAAAAAATCACCATAACCGGCAGAAAAACGCCTCTCAACAACATATTTATTTTCCCGCCGTATCTGCTGCCCAAAATAACCCATAATCCAGTCCAAAGCACCGTCTACCATCTCACTGGCAACGGCATCGAATATAACCGCGGAAGTAATATCTTTACCGGCAGAATTTTTCTCAATAACCTCAACGACTTTCTTTCCTGCTGTAGCCCCCATAAAAAGAATCTCGCTGCATTTAGAAAATAACTTTACTAATGATTTACTTTTAAGCGCGTTACCTCCTGAAAGTGTTATGCTTTCAGGACTTATTTCCGCGACAGGCACGCGCCTTCCCGCGCCTTTTAAATTAATAAAATCTAAAGCATCTTCGATATACCTCTCGACAACCTCTTTTTGCCGGTCTTTAAGCTGGGTCTTTCCTTTTGAATATCCCAAACGGCTATATATCTTATCTTTAGGCAAAGAAACCGTTATAGTATCAAAAAAAACAACTTTCATAACACTTTAGGCTCCAACTCAACGGATAAACTATACTCATTATATCATAAAACAGCATATACTTTGAAAACAACCTCATTGCAGTAGTTCATACCGGCTTCGCCACCCGCGAGGAGTCCTTACAGGCCACCTCGCGGGTGTCTCTATTAGTATATCGCTGTAATCAGGTTTTTAATCACTGTAATCGGGTTCTTTCAATCAACCTAAATAAGAATGACCCAATTATTTAAATGATTTTTTCAGCCGGATAATCTCCCGGTCAATATTAGATATTTTTCCTTTTATTTCCTTCAAGCGGCAGGAAAATTTATTTACCGTCTCGCCATTGTGATGACTGCGAGGGCTGGATAAAATGCGCTTTTTAGCATAGTGTTCGATTTCAAGTTTTTCTTTTTCCCGTTTCAATTTCTTTATCGCCGCGGCTATTTTAGCATTGTATCCTTTGTGCTTAAATTGGTTTTCCTTTTGTACAACTTCCGGTTTCTTGTTTTCTTGTTTTATTTTTCCTACCCGCGTTTTATCATCTCCAGATGTATCTTCTTCGGCAAAAGGCCGGTTTTTAACCTTATCCCAATAATAATCAAAATTACCGGGGAATTTTCTTACCCTTCCGGCTTTAACTTCAAAAACAGTATTAGCAACGGACCGCACAAAATGAATATCATGACTGATAAATATAAGCGTCCCTTCATACCCATCAAGCGCCTTTACTAAAGCATCTACGGCATCTACGTCTAAATGAGTAGTTGGTTCATCTAAAAGGAGAAAATTAGGGGGATTAACCAAAAGCTTAGCAAGAATAAGCCGGCTCTTTTCTCCGCCTGAAAGGATGCTTACGCTCTTATCAACATCGTCACCCCTAAACAAAAACATACTAAGTATTGTCCGTATTGCCTCTCCGGTAAGCGTTCCCGCGGCGGCAGAATATGCTTCTTCAAAAACAGTGCTATGGGGGTTCAACACATCCATGCGCGTCTGGGAAAAATATCCTATATTCGTATTATGGCCGGCAAGCCGTGCGCCTTTATCGATTTGTATCACTCCGGCAAGAATCTTAAGAAGCGTTGACTTTCCCGCTCCGTTCTCACCGGCCAAAACCGCCTTTTCTCCCCGGGTTATCTCAAAATCAAAATCTCTATAGACCTTAATGTCTCCATAGGACTTGGAAATTCCCTCCAGA
>DAOVKQ010000001.1 GCA_030631705.1 Candidatus Omnitrophota bacterium
GGGAATTAACATTTCCCGGCTTGGTTTTCGGTATCATGTTTCTCAGCGTGCATCTCAAAAGCAAGGCATTTCTAACATTTGGTTCCATCTATTTAATGGGCTACATTCTCAAGATTACGGCAGAGTATTTCCGGAATAGTCTAGGCTGGTCGCTCACTCTCGTTTTAATGGGGCTGGGGCTAATTGCTATCGGGTACTTACATTTTCATCTGAAGAAGAGATATCTTTCCTAGCTATTCTAAAGGCCGCTGTCCCCTTTAATAAAGCAGTTTACCCCGCTAAGTGTTGAAAACCCATTTTAAATATGGTATAGATATATTAACCGGGATTTATTGCCTAAGGGGGGCGGTGAAGCCGGGTTTTTTTGTTTTATACGCTGAAAGCGCTTTCAAAGATGTAGCGAGAGGTGTTTTTAGAAATATATTGCGTTATTAAACTTATTATTGTATATTTTTAACCATGGAAAGACGTAAAAGTTCTTTTTCTTTTAACCTTTCTACTGCCGATCATATCGGAGTGGGCCTTTTTAAATACCTGCTTTCTCCTTCTCAGAAGTTTATGGGGGTAAATAATGCTTTTGCTAATATCCTGGGCTATGAAGATAAAAGCGATATTAACGACAAAGACTTTTTTGCTTTATTTGATTGTCCTCAAGATGCAGAGCGTTTCTTAAGAAATATCAGGAAGAAGGACAGGATAAGGTTTTTTGAAACCCGTTTCAAGAAAAAAAAGCGCAATAAAGTATGGGTAGCGATTAGTGCTGTTTGTATAAAAACGGAGACGTCCGAATACATTGAGGGAATTCTTGAAAATATAACTGCGCACCATAATATGGAAGAAAAATTGGCCCTGGAAAGGGATTATATGCAAAACCTTTTAGATAATATACCCGACGCGATTTACTTTAAAGACAGAGAAAACCGGATAATAAAAATCAATAAATTTTATGCTAAAGGTACCGGACGCAAAAGGCAGGATATAATAGGTAAAACCGACTTTGATTTTTTTCCTTATGAACAGGCAAAAAAGATGTACGAAGATGATAACCATGTTTTGACAACCGGGGAGTCTATTGTAGGAAAGGTTGAGCGCACTCTCCTTCATAACGGAACCTGGAACCAGGTAATTACCACAAAGATTCCTATGTATGACAGACATGGTAAAATTATAGGCACTATGGGTGTAACCCGGGATATGACCGCTTATGCAAATTTGGAGAAAGACCGGTTGAACATGATGATGAACGGGCTTAATATCCTGCGTAAGGCCCTTGAGATGCGTGATCCCTATACATTTAGCCATACCCGTCATGTAGCAAATATTGTAGAGTTTATAGCAAAAGAGTTAGGATGGGACGAAGATAGGATTTTGGGGCTGCGCTTGGCCGCGGAATTACACGATTTGGGAAAAATCAGTATTCCCATGGATATATTAAATAAACCCGGACAGCTAAGGAAATTAGAGTATCTTTTTATACAAGAACACGTAGAGCGCTGTTATGATTTAATAAAGGATATTGATTTTCCTTTTCCTTTGGCGGAAACAGTTTATCAGCATCATGAGCGTATTGACGGATCGGGATATCCTCGCGGCCTAAAAGGCGAGGATATTTTTTTTGAGGCGCGTATTCTAGCAGTAGGGGATGTTTTGGAGGCAATGACTCACCGTCGCCCCTACAGAGAGGCTTTAGGTTTAAATAAGGCGCGGCAGGAGCTTAAGCGCGGTGCGGGAGTGAAATACGATGCCGGAATAGTAAAAGTAGTGTTTGATCTTCTTAAGAAAAATAACAATAAAGATTTTTGGCAGTGCAGCTGATAATAGGACTGTTGCAAAATGCAACAGTCCCTGATTAGGCGCTGGTGCTATTATGCAACAGCGCCTTAATAGAGCATTTCTTTACAATGTTTCAATTCACACCTTAAATTCTAAAATAAATAATGACTGAAAAAGAGCTTGTTTCGGGATTTGTGGTAATGGTAGGAAGGCCTAATGTGGGAAAGTCTACGCTGATTAATTCTTTAGTGAACACTAAAGTAAGTATTGTTTCCAAGATTCCCCAGACTACCCGCCATTTGGTTAGAGGAATATTAAACTTAGATGATGCCCAGATTGTGTTTGTTGATAGCCCGGGGATTCATTCTTTTAAGGAGCGGCTTGCCCAGCATTTAAATGTCCTAGCAAGGAAATCTACGGTAGACGCGGAGTTGATCCTTTATGTAGTCGATGTTACCCGTCTTCCGGGCTTAGAAGAAGAGAGGATTATGGAGTATCTTCTCTCGCAAAGGAAGCTAACGATAATAATGGTGTTTAATAAAGTAGATTTAGGCAAAAGATGCGTAAATGATTATATGGATTTGTGGAAAAAAAAGGTAAAAGATGCCGGTAAAAGCAGGGATCCGATGATTTATTACATGCCCGTATCGGCAAGGACCGGCAAGAATTTAGACGTACTTATTAAAGTAATCAAGGAAAATTTACCGAAGCAATTTCCTTTTTACGATAGAGATTGCGTTACTGATTTTCCCGATAAGTTTAGAGTAGCGGATATTATTAGAGAAAAACTTTGTTGGGGGTTAAAACAAGAAATGCCCCATTCTTTGGCGGTAGACGTAGTTGAAATTGAAGACAAGGGTTCGCTTGTGTATGTCGGAGCATACATATATGTGATTAGGACTTCGCAGAAGAAGATAATAATAGGCAAGAGGGGCATTTTTATAAAAAATATAGGAGAAATGAGCCGTAAAGAAATAGAAGGTATTTTTGGAAAGAAAGTTTATTTAGACTTATGGGTAAAGGTAATGGCTGATTGGCAGAAAAAAGCAAGAATCCTTAAAGAGCTTGGCTATGAATCGTAAATGGCTGAAACAAACGCAAAGACGGTGGGAACCGTCGGGGCTCAACAATCAGTCAGGAGAAATCTCTTAAAATGGATAATATAAAGACATGCAAACATTTTGGTCTTTGCGGCGGCTGCAAATTTCAGGATATTCCTTATCAGGAACAGATTAAAACAAAAGAGCAAAGGATTAAAGGCTTAATCAGTGATTACGGTTTTAAAACTGAATTTAAGCCGATAAATTATTTTCCTGAATGGTTTTACCGTAATAAAATGGAATTTACCTTTGCTTGCGGCGATGGAAAGTTAATATGCGGATTGCATTCAAAGAAAGAGAAAAGACAGGTTTTTAATGTAGAAGAATGCCGCATTTTTTCTAAAAATACAGGAGTTATCCTCAACAAACTAAGAGAATTTGCCGCAAATAAGGGCTATAGTGCTTATAATAAATTCAGCCACAAAGGATTTTTAAGACATCTTATCTTGAGGGAGTCGAAGTTTACCGGCCAACTAATGCTTGGCTTGGTTACTACAACTGAAAAAACAGTGGACAGTGATTCATTAATAAAAGAGCTTCTTTCTTTAAAATTGGATAAAAAAATCAGTTCTTTATACTGGATTGTTAATGATAGTTTCGGAGACGCAGTGACTTTTCAGGATAAAAAGTTAATTTACGGGCAACCATTTATCGTTGAGCGGATAAACGGTTTCGATTTCAGAATTAATATTGATTCTTTTTTCCAGACAAATCCGGCCGGCATCAGCCAATTGTATAAAAAAATAGAAGAATATTCTCCCCTTTCGCGGGAAAGTCTGGCTCTTGATCTTTATTGCGGCGCTGGTTCTATCGGTATGTTTTTAGCCAGAAAAGCAAAATTTGTCTGGGGAGTTGAAGTAATCAAAAGCGCCGTTGAAGGCGCCTTTGCCAATGCTGAAATCAATAATGTAAAGAATATATCCTTTATCTGTAGAGATGTAAGAAAATTCTTGGCAGAAAGGGAGCTTAAAGACACTATTGGTTTAATCATGATTAATCCTCCTCGTTGCGGACTGTCTAAAAAAATAAAATCAAAGCTTCTTAAAATAGACGCTCCTTATATATTTTATTCTTCCTGCAACGCTGATAGTCTTTTTGCCGATTTAAGAGACCTTTCTTCAGGCTATGAACCGGAATTTGTAGAATCATTTGATTTTTTTCCTCACACCTCTCACGTGGAGGTTTTCAGTTGTCTTAAAAGAATAACTTAAATCCGGCCTTTCTTTTACCGGTTATCCGGGGGTTGAAAAACACCGCAGTATATGGTACACTTAGTAACCGAAATAGTGGATTAAACCCGTAGAGGCAAGGAGGGAATCATGTCCGAAGATAGAAGAAAATTTTTAAGATTCAATATTGCTCTCAGTGTAGAATTCAAGCCGCTGGAAGCAGCCGGAAGTTACGTTTCGGGGATGGTCAAAGATTTTTCCCGGGAAGGATTAAGTTTTATATCGCAGTATCTTAACGATGCGCCAAAAGGAACCCTGGAGCTAAGAGTACAGCATCCCCGGAAAGATTCATTTGTGCCCATTTTAGGCGATGTTGTCTGGAATAAACGGAACGGGGATGAAGATATTGCCGGAATAAAATTTAAAGTAATTAACGCGGAATCTAAGGGAGAAATTCTGAATAATGCTTATGATATATGGGTAGAAGAATTAAGTAAGAAAACATAACCCCTGCCTTTTTAATAGTACTTTCCCGAATTATGCGCAATAAGAAAGTACTATCAATCAACCTAAATAAGAAAGAACCTTTAATTATCAAGGGCATTTGGTATAATAGGCATAGATATTCATAAACACTAAATCCTAAACCCTAAACAAACACAAATGAATAAAACACAAAACCTAAAACAATATAATTTAAGAAAAAAAGTACTATATTTATTAATGTTTTGAGTTTGAGATTTGATATTTTGGGTTTATTTAGAGTTTAGTGTTTAGGGTTTAGAGTTTTAAAAAACAAAAGATATTTTGACAATATCATTGTGTTTAATGGGAGGATATGGGGATGGCAAAGAAGATTTTAATAATTGATGATGAGGAGCTGATTATTAAATCACTTCGTAAATTGCTGGAAAGAGAAGGTGTTATAGTTTTTGTCGCGAAAAATGCCCGGGACGCGTTGATAATGATCGAAGAAGAGTATTTCGATTTGATTATTACTGATATTAGAATGCCGGGAATGAATGGAGTTGATGCAGTTAAGTCGATCTATGAGAATTTAGAAGATCGTAATCTTAAGAAAATACCGGTTATTTTCATTACTGGTTATGCGGATGAAGAGATACGTAAGAATGCAGAGTTGTTGAATCCTGTTGCTTATATTTATAAGCCTTTTGATACTATAGAGTTAGTTAGTAGAATCAAAGATACTTTAGTATAAATGAATGCTTCAAATCTAAATCTATTTTCAAAAATTAGGTATTATCTTCAAATAAGTCAGGAATTCAAAACTCACTTATCAAAATTTCCTCACGAGTGGAATAAATTTCAGAAGATATTTGACTTGAGTGTGGACAAAGTACATCAAGATATTAGAGAATTCGAGAAAGAAAATATAGATAAATCTGAGGAAAGGGTATATAGGCTTAAAAAAATATTTGAGCGGCGGTATCGACATTATTTTTTATACGGAGATTTTATAAAATGGAGTTTCAAGAAGCCCTTTGGGTATGCCGGAGACTTTAAGATCATAGATGATATCTACCGAAATAATCCCTCTACGAGCGGCTTTGACAGACTGTGGGATAACTATTTCCAGAAATTAGCTGCTACAGAATCGATACGTAAAAGGAAAGAAGACTTAAAGAGAATTATTATTAATTTTGTGAAGGAACGCAAGGAAAAGAACATTCGCATAATGAATTTAGCATCTGGCCCGGCGCGAGAGATCAAAGAGACGATAGAAACAGATCCCGACATGGTTCTTTCAAGAGTAAATTTTGATTGTTATGATTTTGATGCCAAAGCTATTGATTACGCAAAGCAACTTTTAAATAGCGTGGACAATGTTAATTTTTATCAGCGAAATGCTATTCGGCTTGCTTTAAAAAAAGATATTAAAAGTGAAATATGCTGTGAGTATGATTTAATCTATTCATCCGGTTTATTTGATTATCTCGATGATAGAGTCGCGACAAGATTGGTTGGCAATCTCAAAAAACTTCTTAAAAAGAATGGCCTTATGGTAATTGCAAATGCTGGCGATAAGGAAGATAATTCTTCCGCAAGTTGGATGGAATGGGTGGCAGAATGGTATCTAATCTATAGATCCAAGGATGAATTTAGAAAAATTTTTCTTGATGCAGGGTTTTTGTCCAATGAATTACAAATAATACTTCAGGATAGTAAAATTGTACAGTATTGCCTTGCAGAAACACGATAGAGCTTAAACAAAGGGAAACATTATGACTTTTTGGGCGTTAGGAGGGTTAATTAATGGTCTTGCCTCCTCAATTTTTGGATTTTTTGTTTATCTGAGAAATCCAAAAAGTTCTTCGAATAAAATCTGGACTTTTTTTAGTTTAGCAATTGCCTTTTGGAGTTATAGTTACTTTTTGTGGCAAATTTCAGTTGAGAAAACCCATGCCTTATTTTGGAGTCGCTGTTTAATGGCAGGAGCTATTTTTATACCCGTAACGTTCTTGCATTTTTTGTTGATGTGGCTTAAATTGTATCATGCCAAGAAAAGGATACTCGCAATTAGCTATGGTATAAGTTTTATAGCTTTCATTCTCAATTTCACTCCTTATTTCGTTAAAGATGTAGCTCCGATATTATGGTTTAGATTCTGGCCCCAAGCAGGCATTGCTCATTTACCTTTTCTTGTTTTTTGGGCATGGTTGATCTTATACTGTTGGTTTATCATGCTTAAAGCTATGCGCATTTCGTCTCCATCGAGACGTAATCAAATTAAATACGTATTACTAGGAGCTATAATCGGATTCAGCGGCGGTTTTACTAATTATCCTTTGTGGTATGGTATTAAAATCCCTCCCTATGGAAATGTATTAGTTTCTGTCTACGTAGGATTAATGGCCTACGCCATTGTTAAATACCGCTTAATGGATATAAAAATCGCCATTACCCGCGCGGGGATATTCATGTTTGTCTATGCCTTTGTCTTAGGTTTGCCTTTTTGGTTTGGTTTTAAAACCGGCCTCTGGCTGTGGGCAATAGTATTAATGGGTCTCTTGGCTACAAATGGGCCTTTTATTTACAGCTATCTAAGGAGACAAGCCGAAGGTGTTCTTCTAAAGGAGCAAAAACGGTATCAAAAAACCTTAAAGGACTTTTCTTCAACTCTTATCTTTATCAAAGATATCGAAAAGCTTGCCCAAAGAGTGGTCTTCAAGATAATGGAATCAGTAAAATTGAATTTCTGCGCTATATATCTGGAACAAAATAAGAGGTTTGATTTAACATATTATGAATCGAATAATTCTTTAAAATTGCCTTCAACAATCAGTTCCGAATCGGAATTCATAATCTCAGTTAAAAATACAAATACTCCCTTATTAGCGGAATATATTCCTAAAATAGGGAATATAAATCTAACACTGGTACTGCCTTTATTTATTAAACAGGAGTTTTTTGGGTTTATTATCTTGGGCGAGAAAGAAAAAGGCTTATTTTTCACGGATACTGATTTAGATGTATTTACCATCCTTTCAAACCAGACCTCATTAGCCTTATCAGAAATTCACTATTTCAATGAATACCAGAAGGCAACAGAAGAGAGGTATAAATTGATTGTTGAGAAAGAACGGCTGGAAAGCGCTTTTCAGATTTCCGAAGCCTATCGGCACGAGTTGGGAAATGTCATCAATATCATTTCTTGCGCCCTTGTTAATCTTACGTGGGATGATAAGTTTCAGCCTACAAAAGAAGATATAGAAAGCGCGGCCGAATCCATCGGCAACAATGTAGAAAGAGCGCGGAATATCTTCAATACCGTCAGTAAATACAATGAACATTCCCAATCAGAATTTAAATTAATAGAGCTGGATAAGCTGTTAAAGGATAAAATAGATGAACACAAAGATTCGATGTCCAAAGGAAATATTATCTTAAAACCGCGCATAGAAAACAACATGAAAGTATTAGCCAATGATAATTTATCCGACGCGTTTAAATATATGATAGAGGGCGCCCTAAGAGCAGTGGAGTACTATCAGCCGGAGGAGAAATTTATCTCTGTGAGCCTGAAAAAGAATAACAATTCAGCTATATTAGAAATCTCTGATACGGCAAAAGACGTAACTATTGATAAAGCATACAAAGGCGTAGGTATTGAGCGGGGCAAAGAAGGAGGAATATTTTATTTTATCGCCCGGAGGATTATTTTTGACCATAAGGGCAGTTTCAAGATGGAATCTTTTAGGGACGGCGGGGGTACCTCTTTTATAATCAGCTTACCCCTGGAAGAGGCCTGAAACACACATAGGTAGGCCTTGAATCTGGTACCGATAAAGTTGACATTTTAGAAATCTATAGTATCCTTGTTAAAACAAGGAGCGAAGCGGCGAGAAGCGATGAATATAGTTGTTTGTATAAAACAGGTTCCTGATACTACCGAGGTGAAGATTAACCCTGAAACGAATACCTTAATAAGGGAAGGGGTTGAATCTATAATCAATCCTTTTGATATGTACGCTATCGAGGAAGCAGTAAGATTAAAAGAAAATTTTGGCGGTCAGGCCACAGTTATTACTATGGGGCCGCCTCAAGCTGAAAGTGCTTTAAGAGAGGCCCTTTCCCTAGGTATAGATTCAGTGATTCACCTTTGTGACCGGGCATTTGCCGGTTCAGATACCTGGGCTACAAGTTTAATCTTAGCTAAAGCCATTGAGAAAATCAATAATTGCGATTTGGTAATTTGCGGTAAACAGGCTTCAGACGGAGATACTGCTCAGGTTGGCCCGGGCATAGCTACTCACCTTGATTTGCCTCAGGCTACCTATGTACGCAGAGTAGATTCAGTACATCTTGATACTACTCCTAAAATTATGGTGGTAGAGAGGCTGCTTGAAGAAGGCTATGAGATAGTGGAACTGCAATTACCGGCTTTGATTACAGTAGTAAAAGAGATAAATGAACCTAGACTGCCTTCCTTGCGGGGAAAGATGAACGCAAGAAAGGCGGAAATTACTGTTTGGGGCAATAAGGATTTAGGCTTAGCAGAAAATCAAATCGGACTCAATGGTTCGCCTACTCAAGTAATTAAGATATTTACGCCTCCTTCTAAAAAAGGGGGAAAAACTTTCGAAGGAGAACCTCAAGAAGTAGCCAATAAGCTTTTTGAAGAAATAAAAGATATAATTCAGTATTGAGTTTTGAATATTTAATTAATAATATTATGTTTTACTCAATACTCACCACTCAATACTCACGACCGTATACAAAATATTAAAAATGAGCGGAATAAAAATAATTTTAGATAAGTGTGTAGGCTGCGGCCTTTGCATCAAAGCTTGCCCTCTTTCAGCTATAGAGCTAAAAGATATGAAGGCAGTAATTGATCTGGATAAGTGTAATCTTTGCGGGGCTTGCATAGAGAGCTGCACCTTTGATGCTATAATGATCGAACGCAAAGTTATAGCACGAGACGATATCTCAAGCTATAAAGGCGTTTGGGTATTTGCTGAACAAAGAGATGGTATTATTGCTTCAGTGGCATATGAGCTTTTAGCAAAGGCAAGAGAATTAGCCAAGGATCTTAATACTTATGTTGGAGCGGTATTACTTGGTTTAGGTATATCAGCTAAAGCTAAAGAATTAATCCATCGTGGGGCTGATAAGGTCTTTGTTGTTAATTCACCGGTATTAGAGCATTATATTGCGGAAAATTATACCAAAGCAATATGCGGGCTAATCGGCAGATATAAACCGGAAATTATTTTGGCCGGAGCAACTATTACCGGAAGAAGTTTAGTTTCAAGAATAGCCGTAAATATTTATGCCGGTTTAACTGCTGATTGCACAGGTTTGGATATCGATAAAGAAAAGAAGATTCTAATTCAAACCCGTCCCGCCTTTGGCGGCAATATTATGGCTCAGATTATATCTCCTGACTACAGGCCCCAGATGGCTACTGTCCGGCATAAAGTAATGCCTGAAGCCGAAGCTGATGCTTCAAGAAAGGGTGAAATCATCCAAGAAAGTTTTGACGAGAACTTGCAGGATAAGAGAATAAAATTCTTAGATTTTATAAAGGAAACTACTTCTACTGTCAATCTATCTGAAGCTGATATCATTGTTTCTGGAGGCCGGGGCTTAGGTGAAGGAAAGAATTTTGCTTTGATAGAAGAGTTGGCTTCAGTCTTAGGTGCTGCCGTGGGTTCTTCACGAGCTAGCGTAGATGCCGGCTGGATTCCTTATTCTCATCAGGTTGGACAGACCGGGCGAACTGTCTGTCCAAAGATATATATTGCTTGCGGCATATCCGGACAAATCCAGCACCTTGTGGGCATGCAGTCAGCAAAAATAATCGTTGCCATTAATAAAGATCCCGATGCTCCCATATTTAAAATAGCTGATTTCGCAATAGTAGGGGATTTGTTTAAAGTAATACCGGTATTAACAAAAAAATTTAAAGAAATTTTAAAAAAATAATGCATCTTAAAAGCCTTGAGCTTTTTGGGTTTAAATCCTTTCCTTCAAAAGCCGTCCTTAGATTTGGTCCCGGGATTACTGTTGTTGTTGGCCCAAACGGCTGCGGCAAAAGCAATATCTTTGATGCTGTAAAGTGGGCTCTGGGTGAACAGAGTCCTAAGTCTTTGCGAGGGTCGAAGATGGAGGACATAATCTTTAACGGGACAGACAAGTATCCTTCTTTAAACTATACAGAAGTTACCCTGACTTTTTCCAATGAGGATGGCTATCTTCCCATTGATTATAAAGAAGTGGCAATAACCAGGCGTCTCTACCGTTCAGGGGAAAGCCAGTATTTCATTAACAAAAATATAACACGGCTTAAGGATATTGAAGAGTTATTTATGGGAACGGGCATAGGTGAATCTTCGTATTCGTTTATAGAGCAGGGTAAGGTAGAAACACTGCTGAGCTATAGGCCCGAAGAAAAACGGCTGATTTTTGACGAGGCGAGCGGTATCATAAAATATAAGGAGAAAAAAAGAGAGACTCTAAGGAAATTAAAGGATACCGAAGATAATATTTTACGGATAGACGATATTGTATCGGAAGTAAGACGCCAGACAAGATATTTGGAAAGGCAGGTGGAGAAAGCGAAGAAATACAAAGAGATAAACCGGGAGTTGATTGATACAGAGAGAAAAATCGCCGCCTTAGATTACAGAGATTTGGAGAAAAAGAGCGATTTATTTCTCGATGAAATCAATAAGCTTAAACAATCGGAGCGCGCAAATGAAGAGAAAATTACAGGAATAACCGCCCAGTCGCAGAAGCTAAATAGCAGTCTAAAAGGCACACAGAAAAATTTAGAAGATATTAATTCACAAATAATTTCCGCAAATTCCCGTATAGAAAGCTGCTTAAGCCATATACAGATAAATACCCAAAGACAGGAAGAGTTTACAAAGAGAATTTTTAATTTGGATACTTCTCTTGAGGGAGCCAGTCAGAGGATTAAGCTGCAGTTTTCACGAATAGACGATGAAAAAAAAGCAATCCTTTCTTTAGAAGAAGATTTTATTTCTCTGAAAAAAAACCTGGATGAATCAAGAGACGCAAAAGAGAATAAGATATCTCAGATATGCGAGGCTAAAGAATTTATCTCTTCCGCCAAAGACAGTATTTTGCATTTTGAAGAGGAGAAGGTAGCGGTGAATAATGCGCTTATCGAGATAGAAACGCATCTTAAGAATCTCCTGGCCCATAAAAAGCGTTTAAATATGGATAAAGCAAGACTTGATAATTATCTCGAACAAAATAAAGAGAACTGTAGCAATATAAAGGGAGAAGTCGTCCAACTGCAAGAGGAATATGATTTGCTTAGAAAACAAAAATGTTCCCTATACTCACAGGTAAAAGATTTAGAGACGGCAATAGAAGATTTAGGGCGTCAGGAATTGGAAAAAGAAAAAGCGCTGGTAGAATTAAAGTCGTATATGGAATTTTTAAGGGATTTAAAGGTTAAATATGAAGAATTTCCGGTTAGCAGAAAGGTTAAAATTATTTTTGACAAAAAACCGGGGAAAATAAATAAACTCATAGCTTCTCTCCGGGATATCGAATTCAGTGAATTTAATAGAGACGGAATCCTGGAGTATGAAGCGGAGGTCGAGGCAAAGATTATTTCTTTGCCCGAGGCGGAGCTTTCACGAAGGATAGATGATATAAGCAGAGATTTAAATATAATTAAAAGTACTGTTGAAGCAGATAAGGAGAGGCGCGGTAGTTTTATAGAAGAAATCTCCCGGCAAGAGACAGTAATTTCAGAAAAGGAGTCTTTGTTACGGGGTAAAGTGCAGGAAAAAGAAAACTTGAACGAGGAAGTGAAGAGATTTGAAGATGAGTATAATCTGACCGAGGATGAATTAAAATCATGTTCGGAGGAAATATCGGATTTAGAAAAGAAAAAACAAACGCACAGCGAAGAAACAGTTTCTTTAGACAACAAACTGCGGGATTCCAAGAAAAATCTTCGGGAGTTTCAGGAAAACCTTTCGCTGTATTCCGAAGAAGTAAATAGATTGGATATTGAAATGGCAAAAAAGGAAGCTCAAGCTAAGGCTTTGGGTGAGCATAAAGAATCAGCAGTAGCTAAAGTGTATCTCCTGGAAGAAGAAAAAAATAACCTAAAAAGTTCTTTAAATTCTCTAAACAAAGAAAAAGAGGAGACTACGTTGAGTCTGGGGTCTTTAGGGAAAGAAATTATTTCTCTGGAGGATAAAATAACTCAAGATAAGGAAAATGCGCGGTCTTTATCTGCGGCAAAAGATGAATTGGCTGTTAGCTTAGGCATTGCGGAAAGAGAGTCGGCAAGTATTCTTGAGGCTGTGCGGGAGGCGGAGAAAGCGCTGGAAAATGTCAGGAGCCGGATGTACGCAAAGAAACTGGAAGTCCAAAAGGTTAATTTCGAAAAGGCGAAAATAGTAGATTACTTAAAGCAGGTTTACAATATAGATTTTATTTTAGAAGAGATTTCTTCTTTTGAGAATTCCCCGGATAGCCTCCAGGAGAACAAAGAAAGATTCAAAAACAAACTTTTATCTTTGGGGGCGGTTAATCTTGTAGCGATTGAAGAATTCCAGGAGTTAAACGCAAGATACGATTTTCTTAATTCTCAAAGAGAAGATTTAAATAAATCAAAAGATAGCCTGAAAAAAGCTATTCAGAAGATTAACCGCACTTCAAAAGAGATTTTTCTGGAAGTTTTTATTAAAGTAGAAGAGGAATTTAAGAAGTATTTTAGGCTGCTTTTCGGGGGCGGCCGGGCGCAGTTGATCCTTTTAGACAAAGAGAATGTTTTGGATTCAGGAGTAGAGATCGAAGTCCAGCCTCCGGGCAAGAAACTTCAAATTGTTTCTTTACTTTCGGGTGGGGAAAAAGCGCTAACCGCCATTGCCCTTATTTTTGCGATTTTCAAAGTAAAACCTTCTCCTCTGTGCGTGTTGGACGAAATAGACGCGCCTTTAGATGAATCTAACGTCGATAGGTTCAATGAGTTGTTAAAGGAATTTTCCCCCATGGCGCAGTTTATAGTCATAACCCATAATAAAAGAACAATGAGCAGGGCGGATGTCCTTTATGGAGTTACAATGCAGGAGAAAGGAATTTCTAAATTAGTTTCGGTAAGGTTTGCCGAAGAGAGCGCGGCGGCTTGAAGAAGAAGTCCAAGCTGATAAAGAACCCAAAGATTAGGTAGAAACTATTCTGTTTTTTCCTTCATTTTTTGCTCTATACAAAGCTAAGTCGGCCTTTTGTATCAGCTGTTTCTTGTCTTGTGAATCTTCAGGAAAAGTGGATACCCCTATGCTTACGGTAAAAAAGTAATTTAGTATTTTTTGTTTTTCTATAAACGACCGTATTTGTTCGGCAACGACTAAGCAATCCTTTTTTGAAGTATTTGGCAGAATGAGAGCAAATTCTTCTCCTCCGTATCTTGATACGATGTCCGTTGCCCGGGTACACTTTTTAAGATTCTCGGCAATTTCCTTTAAAGCCTGGTCTCCTGCCGGATGCCCGAAACTGTCGTTGAATTTTTTGAAGTCATCGAGGTCAAGCATAATTACAGAAACTATTTCTTTGTGGCGTTTTGCTTTTATTAACTCTTCATCTAACTTGTACTGGAAATAACCGTAGTTCCAAAGGGAAGTAAGGAGGTCGGTGTGGGCGCGCAGGAGAGTATTCTCATAAGTTTTCGAGTTTTCAATCGCTCTGGCCGCCTGATTAATAAACATTGTAAGTATTTTGATGTTTTCTTCGGTTATTGGCTTTTGGGTGATGTAATTATCTACGATAATTACCCCTAGTGGATTATTTTTTGACCACAAAGGGGCTATAACAAATTCTTTTAAATTGAGTTTTTCAACTAAGGGATCTTCTTTGTATTTAGCGCCGTCTATATATATAGGTACGACTTCGTGTAACGATTCATATATTAGGCCCGATTTTTCATTAAGAGGAAAACTCAAAGAATGGGTAAATTCCATAAGCTTGGGCCGGATGTTTCCTTCTTTTATTTTACGGTAAACTTCGATTAAAGAATAAAGGTCCATTTTTTGTTTTTCTATAAGGTCCCATATCCTATTGGCTTCTTCGGCGTCTATAGGGCCTATGCCGGTAAATCCTTTTATCGCGTTTTCTGCTTCGTCGATTAAGAAAAGAATAGCCCTATTGAATTCTAATCCCTGGCGGGCAGTGAGTCCTGTGAGGATTATATAGGCTACTTCATCGAGTCTTAGGGTGGTTTGTATTGCCTGGGTAAGTTCGTAAAAAATGTAAAACTGTGATTTTACTTTTTCCAACTCTTGTTTCAGCCATTCTATTTCTTCTAAACAGTTCTCTTTTTCCATAATTATATACCTGTAATACCATAATGAATAAAAAAAGTCAAATTTTACCGGGTTTTAAGGGGTAAATAGAAATTTGTAAACGTTTTCTTGACATTTTATTTTCGATATGTTATATACTAATTAACTATTTTAAGGTTATAATTAATGGGATTGATCAACAACTTGCAGTGGATAGATATTGTTGTTTTTATCGCATTCTTAAGGATAATTCATATATCAAACCGGTGCGGTTTTCTCAACGAAATCATTAAACTGTTTGGGGCATTCAGCGCTTCATTTTTTTCTTTACAATATTACCTATTTTTAGGAGGCATTTTTGAAAAAATGTCCTTTTTTTTATATCAGGAATATTTTGGTACAGTTTCTTTTATCGCTATTTTTTACACAATTATCCTGTTATTCTTAATATTACGCAGGGCTTTAAGCCTGTTTTTAAAAAAAGATAAAAACTGTCTTCTGTGGGAGCGGATAACCTCTCTATTGCTCGGAGGCGCAAGGTTTTCTTTACTGGTGAGCGTGTTTATTTTTGTCGCACATCTTTTTCCTCCCACAACTGAAGCGGCAGGGAGAAGTTTTTCTTACAAAATATTTAAGAAAATTGCGCCTCAAACTTATATAAGCGGTTTTCAGTTATATAGTAAAATTAATCCCTGGGCTGTCTTGAATGAGAAAGTAACAAAGTATTAAGGATGGATTAATCAGGTTCCGGGGAGAGCATTAATCAAGGAGGTAAGTGGTAGCTATGAAACTGAAGAAAATTTATCAGGAGATAATAAATAAGGGTATTGAAGCCGATCCCCGCTCCAGAAAAGAAGTTGAATCTCTCCTTCGCCAAAGACGCAGCTCTTATCAGGAATTGGATAAAAAAGAAAAAGTTTTTTTTGATGAAGAGTCTTTATGCAATCCTTTCAGTGATACGCGTATTTTAAACGGCAGCGAGGATGCTGATATCCGCCGGGCAATTGTAGGTATCGATGTAGAGGGTCCGGAAATTTTGTTAGTAGATAAATTGCGGGAAAAAGGCAATAATATCGATCTTATTATCTCTCATCACCCCGCAGGCAAAGCTTATGCTAATTTTTATGAAGTTATGGATTTGCA
>DAOVKQ010000080.1 GCA_030631705.1 Candidatus Omnitrophota bacterium
ATCTTCCAAAATGGAATTTGGGCGAATATGACCATATAGCGCGTATAATCCATCTTGATTTTTAATAACCGCAATATTTATAGGCGAACCATAATCAGCCTTCCCAGGGAGTTTTTTAGTAAATTTATAGAATAAATTTCTTATATTTAGAGTAAGCGGCGAGGCGGCGGAAGGCGAGGAAGTTGAATCTTCCGGTAAATCCCGCGCACCTACAAATTCCCGGGTATCCATTTCGTTAAAAGTATTATAATAAGAGGCTCTATCCGGAAAATTAGGTTTTACTCTAGCCTTATTTATCAACCCATCTATAATCTTAATAAGCTCTTTCTCTGCCGCCATATGCCGATCAATTCCTTTAGCTAAACCGTCTAACGCGTCCTTCTTTACCCCAATTCGGTCAGCAAACCATAACGATAGTTCAATAACCGCGTAATTGGCATGCCCGCATATTTCCGCAAGCGGATAATCAATCATAAATTTATCCAAAGATATATTTTCAATCATTTCATGAAATAGACGCAGCTTAATTCTATTGCTATCCATCGAAAATAATATTTCTTTCACATACGCGATGCGGTATCCTTCTTCTATACCTAAAATATTTACCGCTTCTTCACCATATTTTTGGAGTAAACTCAATCGATCTTCTTCCGTACACGTTATAATATAACCTTCCGTAGATAAAAAGGCGTATCTTTGACGCTCACCTGATATACCCGCTTTATAATAAAACTTATCTAATTGCTCCACAGAGACTTCTTTTACCTTGTATCCGGAAAAATCCGTCATCTTATCAATAAATCGACTCGTGCTCATTGCCTGTATCACCTTCCATCCTCCGCAGAACGCAGCAAAAGCGAGTGATGTATCCAATAAATTCATTCTCCACTGTGTATTTATTATGTGTGTATGCCAATCTGTTTCCCTAAAAGAACAACTATGCACTTTCTGTAAATGAAGCACATCATCATACGCCGTTATGAAATCTTCGATTCCAACAACACTTGCTCTATATAAATCCTTTAGTATTTTATTTGTCGTTATTTCAGGAATATTATGTTTCTTTAATATCCACGGAAGCGCGTGGCGGATAACACCATAAATGAAAATATCATGCTGTCTTTCTATCAAACAGTTAAATAATGTTCCTTTTTCAATAATGACATCTCCATATGTATCTACCGCGAAAGCCTGATAAAGTAATGCTTTTTCGGCGCTTCCATCAAAAGAACCCATCAGCACATCGTGCGCGCTAAGGTAATCCGAAATATTAAAATTAATCGGCACATCATATCCCGATAAATTAATCTCCTTATGCGCTCGTAAAGCCTCAATTAACGCGCTAACGTTTCGTTTATCAAATCCCCGGAGAATCCATTGCCCCTTGCTCATCACAACAAGCGTATTATGTAATGAACCACACGGATATTTTACTCGTTTCTCACCCTTATCTGCCGCGGCAGCTTTTGATGATTGATCTTCCGGAGTCTTTTGTATTGTCCCACCTTCTATTAGCATCCTTTGAAGCAAAACCTCAGGAACAATTCCGCTACTATCTTTTGTCTCGTATGGCTGGCCAAAATCATTTAATACCTGCCTAACATATATCCGAACTTTTTCTATCTTATGATCTTTATTTTCCTGTAAAATCTGATACGCCCTGAAAGAAAACGGTTCAGAACCAATATTTACAAGTACTACAACTACAGGCATTGCTTCGTTGCAATCGCGTATATATGGAAATTTTTCTTTCAAGAGGCTTAAAACATCACTGGAAAACCGGTTGTCACCGGCATACTTGCTCAATTCAACTGCCACATGCATTCGTACCGGAGAATACCCATCATTTAATAATATTTCCACAAAAGTCTTTATAAATTCTTTCGAAAATCTAAATTCTTCCATTTCATCAATGATTTTCATTCGCCTATGCGGATCATTTTCTTTGCTGTACGCGTCTTTAGCTTCATCAAATGTTTTAAACCGCCTTAACGCGTCACGGAAAGCTCTCGCGGCTGCGTCATGCGCGAATTCACTAAAATCAAACGCCGGCATCCCTGAAAAATCGCCAAAATCAAAACCTTCATTATTTGTAAATTTCTCGCAAATTCTTCCGTAAGCGTTGTTAATTTCTATAAATTTTTCTTCTTTTATTTTGTCACCGAGATAAAGATCAGGATGACATTTTAAGACAAGTTTCCAATAAGCTCGCTTAATGGTGTCAGGAGAATCATTTTGATTCACCCCTAAAATATCCCAATCGCTTTTCTGTGAAACCGACGAGGCGGCCTCTTTGAAAGAAGAATCCTTTATCCTCTTTAACACCTCTAACTCAAAGCCTTTATCTAAGAACTCTAAAAATGCCCCGCCGCCGGTAGATATCTTCTCAAGCAGGGCATTGATATCCTGCTCCGGATAGTTTAATCCTTTTACAATATCCCTGGTTGCTTTCCCTGTATCCCCGCCCCCGATAGCAATAGCCACTCTTTCAGACTGTAATTTCAGGAGTTTCTCAATAATTGCCTGAGTTCCCTGGATAAACCCACCTTGTTTTTTCTCAAAAGCACCTACCGGGCCATTCCAGACAATAGTCTTTGCCTTATCCAAGAATCCAGAAAACAGCTCCTGAGATTTTCTCCCTATATCTACACCCATATAACCCTGGGGAATACTAAGGGAAGATGTTTCAATTACCCGGGCTTTATTTGATAATTCTGTGGCAGCAATGTGGTCTAAAGGCAGAATAATCTTTCTTTTTTTGGATTGTGCTTTCTTAAGGATTTCTCTGGCTAAGTCTAGGCTGCTTTCCTTTATCGAAGATTTACCTAAATTAAGGGAAGGATATTGTGCTTTAAGAAAGGTAAGGGCCATTGCTCCCCCGACAAGGATAGCGTCTATTGGTTCTATTCTCTCTATCAAGCTCTCACTAATAACAATGCCCAAGCCCTCTTTTAATACGAAATTCTTGATAAATACGATATTATCTTTATACTCGGGTAAAAGTTTTTTTAGTTCCTTTTCTATAAAATATGCGGGTAAGGGAACCCTTTGCTTCTCATTAAAGCCGGGAACTTCTATCTTGGGCTCAACGTGAAAGGCAAGGATAATCCTCTTGGCACTCTTATTGAGCGTATGGCGGATAGATTCCAGGCTTACTTCTATCTTATTTGTGTCAGTGGCTTTAATATCTACTATCCTGCCTTCTTCGTCAAAATCTACATCTACAGGAATATTGTAGTCTACGCGCATAAATATGGTTTTGCTTTTGAGTGTTTCGATATCTCTGATTATCGGCAAGGGAACTTCTGATATCGAGCTGGAAGCGGCGTTATTTACAGACGAACTGACAAGACCGGTTGAAGCCTCTAAGAGTTGGGTTACCCAAAATACTTTAAAACCCAACTCTAAAGCAGGCGGTATATTTCTTCCCTGATCATCAATGAAAAGTGTATTTGAAGCAACCCTTTCAGAATTAATCGACGAGCTGGAAAGCTTTGCAAGAACCATTGAATATATAACCCCCAGCGCCAGGGAAGCCTCCGCCAGCCACGGTCGAGGTAGGCCTCCCTGGAAATAAATGCTGGAGTTAAATTTCTTAATTTTCGCAACCGACGAAGCGGCGGTATCAGTTTGAAATAGGCTTTTCATTTTTTCAGGAGAAAGCCGAAATTGTTTACTATTATCTATAACAATATCTATCACTTCGCTTGGCGACCTAACTTTCATAGGATATCTTGGCTTCTCTATATTGCATATTTCATCTTCACTATAGCGGGCCATCCCTTCTATTGTATATTTTCCTTTTTCTAAAAGCCTGGAAATTAAATTGTTCTTAATAGTTTTTTCATCTGCGATAATCTTCACACAGATATGAGAGTAATCCTCATACAGAAATGTAGCATTAAGTTCTACAACCATCACCAGTTTAACGTATGGATAACTTTCGGAAGTTTTCTCTAAATCCCTGCGAAGTTCCGCTAAATCTACGCCTTTTCTATCCCAGTCGATATCGTCATATAATTTAATTTGTCCTTTATTTAAACCCACCCTACCGTCAAATATCGCGCTTCCGATAACACTCTTTCCTACCAATGGATCGCCGTCTATAGTAATGACTAACGACCGTCCAGCTTTTCTTTCTTGAAAATCTTTTAATTTTCCTAAAATCATCTCTTTTAATTTTAATAAACCTTGGGGAGCAGGGAGTATTGGGCTGGAAGTAGACTTTTCCACCGACAAGGTAGAGCAGCCAGCCTGTTTGAATACCCCCTCAAGCACTAACCCGGCCCCCAGATAGGGCTGGTCCGCATGAGCGCTTAACTCTACCATTAACAATCCGGGAAGCTTTGTGGGCTGGACAATAGTGCCGGCTGAGTAATAGACTAGTGAGGCCTCGCACTGGGCCTTGGAACTCTCCAGGGCAAAATCAGGATCTTTGATTAGGCGTATTAGAGAGGTATCCTGGCTGATATAGTCAATGTATTCCAGGAGCTTCTCTTGGGAAAACTCTGCCTGGAGACTGAAGCGCTCACTTAAGTGAACTGACTGCCAGCCAAAGGGTGCTTCCATGCTGTAGGTATCCAGTACATTGACATTAAAGGCACCG
>DAOVKQ010000072.1 GCA_030631705.1 Candidatus Omnitrophota bacterium
GATTAGCTAAAAGAGACGATCAAGACGTTGATTGGGCAAAACAGTATATTCTTACCTGGCAGGCATGGGAGGGTAGGAAGCCCTTAAAATGATGAAAGAAGGAGGAAAGCAAGATGAATAGAACAATCGTTCCGGTAATTATTTTTTCTTTATTAATTTATCCCGGTATAGCTAAAGCTTCTTCCGGAGGTGTTCCGGCTGATGTGTTTAAGAAAACCTCTAAAGGCGCAATGGTTCAAAAAGAAGAAGCCTTTAAGAAAAAACTTCCTTTGCCCAAAAAAGTTACTCCCCAGCGCATCAAAGCGCTATCAAGCGACAAAGAGAGGGAAAGAAAAAGAAAGTTGGTTGAAAAAGGAAAGGCTGCCTTGAATAATACAGAGTGGGAAATAGAAATTTCTTTGTTAAGTAATAAAGATAAGGGTAAGTCTATCGATCGAGTGATTTTTCAGGATAACAAAGTAAGGTTTAAGAAATTAACAGATAAAGGATTCTCTTCTACGAATTACAGCCTGACTGTATATGATGACGGAAGAATGCTTTGGGAGACAATGCAGGTTAGTGAAAAAGGGCAAAGAGTTTTTATAAGGGGTGAAGTAGGATCTTATAAAGACACTATGAAGGGGGTGATTAGTTATCCCAAGAATGACGGTTCTGAAAAGTATTTTTTTAAGAGCGTATCCAAAAGCAAAATTAACCCGTAGAAGTTTGTGCTATAAAGGAGGGTGATTATTTATACCGAATATTGGGAATTAAACCGGATGCCCTTTGAGAATGTGAATGATGCTTCTTTTTTTTATTATTCTTCGAAACACAAAGAAGCTCTGGCGAGAATGAAATACGCGGTCCAGCAGAGAAAACTGGGAGTTTTCTTAATAGGAGAATACGGCACAGGAAAGACTTTCTTAAGCCGCGTATTAAAGAAATTTTTCCCCGAAGGCGGATGCCGGTTTGTTTTTATTAATAACCCCCGCTTACAGCCATTAGAATTTTTGATAGAAGTTAATTATCAATTAGAGGGTGAGGGTGATATTGGGCCTCAGCCGATGAAGATGGAGTTGTTGCGTTCTATCCAAAGGAGATTGGAGGACCGTTATAATAAAGATATTTATACCGTAATTATCGTCGATGAAGCCCAGAGTATTCAGGATGAAGATTTGTTTGAAGAGATAAGGCTGCTTCTTAATGTCCAGGCTGAAGAATCAGCTCTTTTTACCCTTATACTTTTAGGTCAGCCTCAGATTGAGGAAAAAATAGAAAAAAAGCCGCAATTCAAGCAGAGACTGTCTATAAGGTATAAATTAGACGCTTTGAATAACAGTGAGACAAAAGAGTATATCGATCATCGCCTGAAATCCGCGGGCCGTGAACGCAAGATTTTTTCCGACTTGGCTTACGGAGAAATATTTACTCTCTCTAAGGGTATGCCCCGGTCGATAAATAATATATGCGATTTAGCTTTGTTTGACGCTTTTACCAGAAAGTTAGAGACAGTCGATAAAAATACGATTGTTCATGTAGGTGAAGACTTGGGTGAGTTAACCCAAGACGCGAATTTAAACAATTCAACAAACAATGGTTAATTTTTCCGATATATTAGGGGGAGGCAAGAAAAAGCGGGACTCCCATGATGATAAAAATAATGAAGATGACCGTTCAATAAGTTTTTCTTCCCTGGATGAAAAAGATTTACGGCCTGCGCCCAATAGTCAGGCAGAAGCACTGCATAAAAGGTTGATTTCTTCGGCAGAGAAGATATTCAGTCCTAAAGTAAATATAACCGCCTCAGATTTTAAAGAAATAAGTAGATTAATTAGTGATTCAGCCGATTTCATTAGAGATGAAAGTCAGGATTTATTAGAATATGTATTTGTATCTTCTTCCGGAGATATTAATCGTTTTTCGCTTAATGCAGTTAATGTCTGTATCTTGTCTTTGGAAATAGCCTTAGGTTTAGATTACGATACTGTTCAACTTTGTAATCTTGGAACGGCGGCTTTTTTCCATGACGCGGGGATGAGAGATTATTTTGATTTGTTTAACCGCTCAAAACAGTTAAATGATAAAGAAAAGCAATTGATGCGAAATCATCCGCGCGCAAGTTCAGACCTATTAAGGCGTATTAAGCCCGACTTAGACCCTTTAATTTTTGCGGCTATTGAGCAGGAACATGAGCGCCTTGATGGTTCCGGTTATCCTCACGGGTTAAAAGGGGAAGAGATTAATGAATATGCCCAGATTATCGGTCTTGCGGATGTATATGAGGCGTTAATATACAGACGTTCCGAAGGAGTTACGGCTCTTGAAGCGGCAAAATCCATATTATCGAACAAGGAAGCATTTAATTTGAAATTGATTAAGGTGTTTTTAGGGAAAATAGGCCTTTATCCTAAGGGGACCTTTGTTGAATTGAATACACGAGAAGTTGCTATGGTGGTAAGGCAGAATGATAATATGCCTTCTTGCCCGCTAGTAAAGGTTGCTTATGATTGTGAAGGCAAAAAAATAGACCGGCAGAGAATAATAGATTTAGGCCAGGGAACAAAAGTATATATAGTAAAAAGTCTTTAAAGCGATTTACCTCTTATATGGTAAACCATGTATAAAGAGAATATAAATAAAGCGATTATTTTAACTGTTGCCGGAACTATTGTTATAGCCTTAGGGTTGGGTTATGGCCTGATTAAAACGGGGAAAGCATTAGAGGCCAGTGCGGGAGATAATCTCAGCTTAAAGAATGCTCTTTCGGTAAATAAAATAAGAATGGAACAGCTGGATGTTGCTTTGGAAGAAAAAGATAATGATATAAAAAGGCTGAATAAAGAGTTGTTTGAACTTGCTTATCCGGCCAGGCTTAAGAACGCTTTATCTAACGCGCAGGATACAATCAAGAGAATAAACAAGGAAACAGCGGTTTTAAAAAAAGAAAAGAGAAAATTGGGAAGCATGAATATTTCTTTAAAAACCAGAGTCCAAAATAGCAGCAAAGAGACATCCCGGCTTTTAAAAGAGATTGATGCCTTAAGGAAGGGGATTTCTGCGGTGGATAGGCAGGCGCCTGAGCCTTCCAATGCCAAAATTTCAACCAAGCTAAAGAGGGAGCTTATTAGAAAAGAAAAAGATTTAAAGTTGCTTAAGAGACAATTCGATAAACTTCAAGAAAATTATTCCCAATCTTCGGCAGAAAGAGATAAATTGTACAAAGAATTGAAGCAGATTCAGAAAGAGTATCGGTCAAGGAGGAACTTTCAGGATGTTCGGGAAAGCGAACTCAAAATATTAGAAAATAAATTGAAGAAAGCCGAGGGCGAGAAAAAAAGGTTTAAGAATGAATTAGATAAGGCAATTAAGTCTAAACACAGGCTCGAAGACGAGGTGGATAGCGCGAAAAGAGAAAAAGAGAAGGCTATAGAAGAGCTTAGAACTAAGCGTCCCCTTGCGGAGGTTGCTGCCAGCGGAAGGATGGATTCTCTTAGGGGGCGGATTATTATACAACAGGAAAGGCTTGACAGAGTTACTACACTTTATGATCGTTTAAAAGAACAGCTTAAAGAGGTGTCACAGATTGTTTCCCGGCGGGAAGAGGAACTTCACGGCAGGGATCGGGAGATAGATATACTTAGGGATGAAGTTTCTTATTTTAAGCTGAAAGTATCGAATTTAAACAATATTTTGCGCGAGGCAAAAAAGAACCAGGATATCCTGGTTGGAAAACTTTCCGAACTTAATAACCTAAATGATGTTTTGCGCGAGCGTTTGGCAGAAGTATCCGGTTTAATGTCAAAAGGAAACTTGCCTGATTCTTTGTTAACCGAAGATTTTGCTATAGCCGGACCGTATCCTAAAGATAAAAGAGAGCAAATAATAAAATTATACCCTGAAAAGGAAGAAAAAGAGGAAACCAGGGTTAGAGAGTTAAAGAAACGGGTGGAAGTTATCCTTCAGTCATCCGAAGAATAAACTAATCATTATTATGGCAGCAGAATTAAACAGATTTACTAAAAAAGTTATTTTGTGCTCTATTTTCTTTCTAACTTTTGGAGCGTTCTTTTCCTTTGGACAAGACACTTCTATTCAAAAAGTCCGCGAGCATTACCGTTTGGGCCAGATTTACTATGAGCATGGACTTTACGACCAAGCCGAGGATGAGTTCGAAAAGGCTCTTGAGGCATCAAAGAAGCCTGCCTTAGAAGCAATAGTTCAAGAAAAGAAAACTGTATCAAAGGTTGGGCCGCCAAAAGGAATTAGGTACACCATAAGTCCGGGTGATACACTTTTTATCAGTATATGGGAGAATCGTGATTTAAGTCAGGAAGTGATTGTTAGGCCGGATGGTAAGATTTCATTTCCTCTTATTGAAGAGGTACCGGCTCAGGGGTTAAGTATCGAGGAATTGGATAGGGTATTGACTGAAGCATTAAAAGAATTTATCCGTTATCCCGACGTTTCAGTATCGTTGAGAAAGATGGGAGGGGAGAAAATAATTGTTTTGGGAGAAGTAAAAGATCCGGGAGTTTATTCTATTAAAGAAAGAAAAAGTGTTTTGGAAGCGATAGCCTTAGCGGGAGGGTATACAGAACATGCCGTGCTGCGCAGTGTCATAGTGATAACGGGAGGTTTTGAGAATCCTAAAGCAAAAAGGCTTAATCTTGCCAAGGCGTTACATAAAGGGAAATTTGAGGAAGACATAGGGCTTTTGAGCCAGGATATTGTTTTTGTTCCCAAAAGATTCATCGCTGACGTTAATTACTATATAAGACAAATAGTAGGGCCTATATCCGGCGCGACTCCGGCAAAAGAGACCGGCAGAGCAGGGTGGTAACGTGTAACGTTAGGAAACTGTTTGGAACAGAAATGCAACTTTAGGGTCATTCTTAATTAAGTTGAAGAAGAACCTAAC
>DAOVKQ010000081.1 GCA_030631705.1 Candidatus Omnitrophota bacterium
AGGAGAATAAACCAAGCTGGGATATTAATCCCGATTATGTATTCGCGAATCTCCTGGAAGCAGCCCGGTATATATGCGCAAATTATGAATAAGAACTGTATTGTTGTCTATGCGACCTGTGGTGAGGGCCATAAAAAAGCTGCCGAGGCTTTAGCAGACCGTTTTTGCCTGCCGTGTTTGGATTTTTTAGATTTTACTAGCCCGTTTGTTAAGAGAATTTATTCTGCCGGTTATCGTTTTCTTGTTGAAAGATTTCCCTTTGCCTGGAATATAGCCTTTGAAAGCTCAAAAACAACAGCAGCCAGGGCGTTTCTCGGCATTCTCAATTCGTTATTGTTTGTTTCATTTACCAAATTCCTGAGAGATAACAAGCCCGGTTATATAATAGCTACTCATTTTTTCCCTATACAATTGGTTAAAAGGGTTAAGAAAAAATTAGGCCTTAAGCTGCTGGTTGTTATTACCGATTTAGGCATGCATCCCCTCTGGGCGGATGTTTGCGTTGATTATTATTTTGTGGCTATGGATATTACAAAAAGAGAACTCATATCTTTAGGGATAGACAAAGATAGGATAGCAATAACCGGCCTGCCTTTAAGGGCAGGGTTTCTGGATAATGTAGATGGGGCTGAAGTGAGGAAGAGTATGAGCCTTGATTCAAAACCGGCCATTCTTATTTTATCGAGCACTCAAGGGAATATTTATTTCTTAAGGGAGATGATAGATGAATTGAGCGGTGATTTTAATCTTATTTTCATTTGCGGGAATAATAAAAAAACAAAGTCTTTCCTGGCCGCGGCCGGAAAATCATCGGTCCGGTTTTTTGAATATTATGAGAATATCTGGGAATTAATGGAGATTGCTTCCTTAGTTATTACCAAGCCGGGGGGGCTGACCGTTTTTGAATCATTGCATAAACGTAAGTATATGATTTTTACTCATTTTATACCGGGGCAGGAAGAGAAGAATATGGAGGCTCTTAAAAAACTTGGGGCGGGATTCTATACCGCTACCTTCGCTGAGCTAAAAGAAAAAGTATATACCCTGATTCGGCGCGGAGATAGTTATAATTTCTCCCAGGAAACGCGCGAGGATATTTTTCTTGCCGTTAAAAACATTACGGGTATTAATGAATGCTGAAAGGATAGTAAAAGTAGCATTTCCTTTAGGCGTTAATAAAGAGTTTGATTACCGCTTCCAGGCAAATTTAGGCTTTGATATTGGTTCAAGGGTCCTTGTTGAATTCAACAGGAAAAAACGCGTGGGAATAGCGGTTTCTTTTGCCGAACATTCCTCCGTTAAGAACATCAAACCTGTTATAAAAATCTTAGACAGTTCGCCTTGCTTGAATGAAGGGCAGTTAGAGTTTGCCAGGAGATTAGCTAATTACTATCTTTATTCCTGGGGTGAAATCATTTTTATGATGGTTCCCCATTATTTGCGCCGGAAACAATTTGTGGATATTCCCCCCTTTACTCCTTCCGGCATTCCTCAAAAAGAAGTAATTTTTATAAAGAATAATACATTCATCCGGAGGTTTGCCTCTTACCGGGATGAGATAATGGATACCTTAAAGCGCAATTCGGTTATTTTATGTTTTCCGCTTGTTTCCCATTTGGAAGAATTCTGCCGCGAAGCCGATAAGAATTTATTGAAAAACGCGGTAGTTTTTCATAGTTATCAGTCTTTGCGGGAAAACTTTAATAATTGGCTTATTTCAAGACAGTCAAGGAAGCTCATCCTGGGCACAAGGATTGCTTTGTTTTATTACCCCCATGACCTGGGGCTGATTGTTATCGAGGGAGAAAACAGCCCCTATTATTTCCAGCCGGAGAAACCGTACTATCATTTAACCGATGTTGCCCGGATGTTAAGCGATTTTAAGAAAACAAAAATAATCCTGAGCGGTGATTACCCTTCTTTATCTGTCTATAAGAAGTATAAGGAAAAACAAATTACCCTGGTTGAAGGCGGCCGTATCGATAGGAATATTGAGGTTTTCGACATTAAAGATATTCGCCTCAAGAAGCGCTCAATGTTCTCGCCGTTTGTAATAGAGCTTATGAGGAAAAATTTACAGCAGGATAAAAAGATTCTTATTGTCTGGGGGAAAAAGAATTTTTCCTCTGTGTTACGCTGTGAAAAATGTGGTTTTTGTTATCGATGTCCAAGATGTACCAGCTATTTGAAGTTTTCCTTAAACAAGCAGATGGGAATATGTTCATGGTGCGGTTTTAGGGAGCAAATTGACCATATTTGTAAGTCCTGCGGGACAGGGTATATAAAACCGCTGGGCGTGGGAATCGAGAGGTTGGAAAATATAGTAATGAGCGTTTTTCCTGAAATGGATGTGCGTAAAATTGAAGAGGCAACTCCCAAAACCAGGATTGTCTTAAGCACGTTTAAAATAATAAATACTTTATCTAAACTGCCGTTTGAAATTGAGGCTTGTTATGTCTTTGATATTGATAATCTACTTTCGAGGATAGACTATGAATCAACAGTCGAAGCCTTTCTCTATGTAAAGAGAATAGCCCAACTTGTGAAGACGCACGTGTATATATTTACCCAGTATCCTCAGCACTACTTATGGGAGAATATATCAAAAAATTGGAAGTCTTTTTACGATGCCGAATTAGACTTAAGGGAGAAACTGCAGTTTCCTCCTTACGGAAGCATGGTTAAGGTAACCCTGCGCTCAAAGAATAAAAATACGCTTATTAAAAAGGCGCAAAGCCTATATAATAGATTAATAGAAGAGGATGTCCGGGCTTTTGAACCTATGGAGGAGATACCGTTTAAATTAAGGGATAACTACCGTTATTCAGTGGTCGCGAAATCAGACAATAAACAAAAGCTTATAGAAAGTGTAGATAAGGTAATTGTTTCTTATCGGCGCTCATCGTGTAAGCTGGCAGTGGTGGTTAGATGAACATAGTTTATTTCGGCAGTTCGGATTTTTCGCAACAGGTGCTGGAGAAACTTATCGCGGTAGGGAGACGCCCTTTGTTAGTGGTTACAACTGCGGATAAGCCCGCGGGCAGGAGCCTTATGGTTAAATCTACTCCGGTGAAAGAATGCGCGTTAAAATATTCCCTGGAAGTTATAACTCCCTTTTTCTTAAAAGACTGTAAGACTGTTGATCGCCTGAAAGAGTTATGTCCCGATGTGTTTATTGTTGTAAGCTACGGCAGGATTATACCTAAGGTATTGTTGACTATCCCTAAACTTATGCCTTTAGGTTTACATCCTTCTCTTTTACCCGCGTATCGCGGCGCGGCTCCGATAAATTGGGTAATAATAAAAGGAGAAGATGTTACGGGTATTACGGTGTTTAAGGTTAATGAGAATTTAGATAGCGGAGAGATAGTCTTACAGAAAAAAGTTGATATAGAAAGTTCTGATGACGCCTTGAGCTTATCTTTGAAGTTGATTTGTCCTTCGGTAGAATTGCTGCTTGAAGCTTTGGAGATAGTAGAGAGAAAAAAAATCGTACTTAAAACTCAGGATGAATCTAAAGTCTCATTTGCTCCAAAGTTAAAAAAAGATGACGGTAGAATTAACTGGAGCAAGAGTGTCCGGTCGATAAAAGACTTAATACGGGGTTTAATGGGCTGGCCGGGAGCTTTTACCTATTATAAGGATAGCACGGTAAAGATACTTAAAGCCGATGTCCGGAATTGCCAACCGGCAGAGGAGCCGTCGACGATTGTAGGGTTGTCTGAAGATTCAATAGATGTGGCTGCTGCCGATGGTGTAGTTAAGATAAAGCGCCTGAAGCCTCAGGGGAAAACAGAAATGACCGCGCAGGCGTTTTTGTGCGGCCATCGGATGGAAATAGGCGATAAATTTGCCTAAGAAAGATTTTTAAAGATGAATAAAGAGGAGGCGGTTCATATTTATTTTTCCGGCAGAGTTCAGGGAGTAGGATTTCGCTATACTGCCCGTGAACTTGCTTTAAAATTTAATATAAAAGGCTGGGTAAAGAATATTGATGGCGGCAGGGTAGAGCTTTTAGCTTGCGGTAAGCAAAAGAAAATCATGGAATTCCTTGACGCTTTAAGAAGTATGTTTTCCGGTTTTATAATAAAAGAACAGGAGTCTTCTTGGGAGCCTCAGGGAGACCTGGAAGGTTTTAGCATAGATTTTTATTGAATCTTGTAGCTTGGTTATGCAAAAAGATACGAATAAAATAAAGAAACAAATAGCCTCACTCAGGAAAAAAATTCTTTATCATGACCGCCGGTATTATGTTGATAGCGAATCTGATATCTCCGATAAGGATTATGATGAACTATTAAAACGCCTTAAATCTCTGGAAGAAGAATATCCTCAATTTTTAACCCCTGATTCTCCTACGCAAAGGGTTTCAGGGGGAATCCTGAAAGGTTCTTCTACTGTAAGGCACAAAACAAGAATGATGTCTCTTGATAACACTTATTCGGAAGATGAAGTGCGGGGGTGGGAAAAAAAGATTAAAAGGATGCTTAAAAAAAATATACAGTTAGATTATGTGGCAGAGTTGAAAATCGACGGGGTTAGTTGTTCGCTGGTTTACGAAGACGGCCTTTTTATTTTAGGCGCTACCAGGGGTGACGG
>DAOVKQ010000045.1 GCA_030631705.1 Candidatus Omnitrophota bacterium
CCTTCATAAATAAGCAATCCTTTTTCAGGCAAAGGCTCCAGATAGCGTTTTAATTCCTGCAGCCAAAGGTGATGCGTAAAATCTCCGGTTCCTAAAAGACCAATCCCTTTATATTTAGCCCAACGGAGCAAATGAGGAATGTCCATGTTTTTTGAAGTGGCTCTTGAGTATTTGGAATGGATATGAAAATCAGCGACAAAGATCATTATAGCCCTGTGCTTTCGTAAACCACCTTACCCCTATGAATGGTATAATTGACCGTTCCTTTGAGCGTACTGTCCAAAAAAGGTGTATTTTTAGATTTGGAAACTAAGGAATCTTTTTTAACTTCCCACTCTTTTCTTAAGTCGGTGATGACTAAATCAGCCAGCAGGCCTTCCTGGATTTTTCCTTTATTGCCCAGCCTTAAGATTCGGGCAGGGTTGTAGGAAAGTTTTTCAACCAAACCTTTTATATCCAATATATCTTTAGTTACTAAATAAGTGTATACGAGAGCAAAACATAGTTCCAGCCCGATAAACCCAAAAGGAGCATCTTCAAACGGCAGCTCTTTCTCCGCGGCCGAATGCGGCGCATGATCGGTCGCAATGCAATCGATTATTCCTTTTTTTAAAGCACTTCTTACGGCTTCTACATCCTCTTTCTTCCCCAAGGGAGGATTTACTTTAAAATTAGCGTTGAAAGCGCTTTTTTCTACATCATCAACCGTAAGGATAAAATAATGAGGGGCGGTTTCACAACTTAATCCGGGAAAGTGTTCTTTCTTATCCGCAATAACTTCTACGCTCTTAGCGCAACTTACGTGCGCAAGATGAAGGCGCGCGTCTACATATCTGGCTATCTCTATATCCCTGTAAAGACGTACAGTTTCACTTATGTCGGGAATGGAACCAATCCCGTATTTAGAAGAAATAAAACTTTCTCGCATTGACCCTTGGCGGGATAGGTTTTTGTCTTCACAATGAGATATGGTTAAAAGGTCAAACATCTTGGCATATTCCAGGGCACACCTGAACAGAAAACTGTCCTCTACGGAATTTCCGTCGTCGCTTAATGCCATGCAACCCACTTTTTTGAATGCGCCGAATTCGGTCAATTCCCTGCCTTCCCTGTTCTTAGTAATCGCGCCAATAGGCCAGATATCCACCAATCCTATTCTCTGAGCCTCTTCTCTCACCCAGTTAGCTAATCCCTCGTTATCAATACAAGGGCTGGTGTTAGGCATGCAAAAAACCGTAGTAAAACCCCCCTTGGCCGCAGCAAGGCTTCCGCTTAAAAAATCTTCTTCATCTTCCCGGCCAGGAGTCCTTAAATGGACATGCATGTCAATAAAACCCGGCAAGACATGTTTACCGGCGGCATTTATTTCCCTGTCAACTTTTTCTTTTATGTTTTTTGAAATTTTTACGATTTTGTCACCGCTGATAAGAATATCTGCCTCGGAGATCTTATCGTAATTGACAATTGTGGCTTTTTTTATTAAAATCTTCATGTTCATTTTTTTCGCGTGCCAACCAAATATAACACCGCCATTCTAACGGCTAAACCGTTTTCTACTTGCCGAAGAATTAACGGGTGTAGCTGCTCCTTTAAAGAAGAACTGATTTCCACGTCCCAATTAATTGGTCCGGGATGCATGACTATGCAATCTTTTTTAGCCCGCTTTAGACGTTCGGGAGAAAGAGAAAACTTATCTACATATTCTCTCAAGCTGGGGAAAAACGACAGTGCTTGACGTTCGCGCTGCACCCTCAACATAATAATTACATCGACATCTTCAATGGCTTTATCCAAATCATAAAAAATTTCTACCCCCAGTTTATCGAATTCATAAGGGATAAGAGTGCTGGGCCCACAAACTCTTACCTGGGAAGAGAATTTTTGGAAACCGAAAATATTGGAACGGGCAACGCGGGAATGCAGAATGTCTCCGACAATAAGGATTTTTAAGTTCTCTACCGTCCCCCTGGCCTTTTTAACGGTAAACATATCTAAAAGTGCCTGAGTAGGATGTTCGTTTTTACCGTCGCCGGCGTTAATAACACTCGCTTTAGTATACTGCGTTAATGTCCTTAAAGAGGCGCTTGACCCTATACGTATAACAAAAATATCAGGATGGTAAGATTCCAGGTTTTTAATAATATCTATAATGCTTTCTCCTTTTGCCAGGCTGCTCGTGGAAGAGGAAAAATTTAACACATCGGCACTTAACCGCTTTGCTGCCAATTCAAATGATACTCGGGTGCGCGTCGAATTTTCAAAAAACAGATTAATAACCGTCTTCCCCCGAAGAGCAGGGGTCTTTTTAACCTCCCGTTGCGAAATCTCCTTAAAACTCTGCGCCGCGTCAAAAATCAATTCTATTTCCCTGCGCTCTAAATCTTTTAAGGCGATTATATGTTTCTTTAACCAACCGCTCATAAGCTATTTTAAAGGCTCCAGTACAACAACTTCATCCGTTCCGTCCGGATCTTTCAGCCTTACCTCAACAAGTTCATGCTTGGCCGTGGGAAGATTCTTGCCCGCAAAATCTGCTCTGATGGGCAGTTCACGATGCCCCCTATCAACCAAAACCAAAAGTTCTACTCTCCGGGGACGGCCGAAATCCATGATTTCATCCAGCGCTGCCCTTATGGTCCGTCCGGTAAAAAGAACATCATCAATTAGAATAATTACTTTATCATTAATGTCAAAATCGATTTTAGTCTCTTTAACCAGAGGGCTCGGGCCGACAGTGGTAAGATCGTCACGGTATAAAGTAATATCCAAAATGCCTAAAGGAATTTCTGTTTTCTCTATACCTTCTATAATTTTTTTAACCCGCCTGGCAAGATAAACTCCGCGGGTCTGAATTCCCAAAAGGACTAAATCCTCCGGATGAGGGGTTTTTTCTACTACTTGATGAGCCAAGCGGTAAAGAATCCTCTTTATATCTTCCGCGCTAAGAACCTTTGTTCTTTCCTTGAAGTTATCCATAAAAAATCCCACCTTCTCCGGTGGGTTTTATTTTTTTTTCGCCTTGTTCCATATTTTCTCCTTATCGGCCTCGCGGGACCAATTTAAAGGCTTTTCCAAATATAACTTAAAACAATAAAAATGTCAAGCGTAATTTAAGAGATTTCTGAAAAAATCCAGAAATCTCTGTAATCAAGTTCTTTCCATTCTGCATCAAACTCGGGAAAGAACTTATTTAGTCCTTGTCTTCACCCAAAGATTTAAGCATTTTCTTACAAGATTCCTGAATCTGCTTCATTGCCTGGGGTGTAAGAATAAAATAAAGACCTCCCTTTATTCTCCTCTCTACTTCTTCAAAGCAGGCTTCAGCTAAAAGAATGTAATCCTCCTTGCCGTAGGGATTGGTGACCGAACGTATAATTTCCTGAAACGGGCCGTTAATGAGCGTGGGTATCGAGGGAATAATGGGGGCTTTCAAAAAAACGCTTAAAGCTCCGACATATGACCCTATAACTACGTTTCCGATTTCTTTAATTACTGAAAAGCCCATTTCGGTAAAAACTTCGGGTTTGTCTTTGGTGTTCCGGTTATAACATATATCTATCAATTGGAATGTGCTTTGTTCGTCGAAAATAAGAATTATGCTCCCGGGGATACCGCTTAATATCCGGCATTGAACACTGATAACCGGCCGTTCGGTGGACATTTTTTCAAAAAGTTCTTTGGGATGTGTTGTTTTCAGGTTCGGCAGGGTCAGATTTATTTTTTTATGCAGTATTTCGGAAAGAGCCCTGCTTCCGTGAGCGGAAGCGATAGAACTTACTTCACGCAAAATATCCATTTCATCTTTCATGCGTTCCTCCCTTTTCACCCTAAGTTAAATTAAATCGCAATCTTTGTCAAGGCATTTATATGAGGCCTCTAAAAATATAGCTGAGACCTCTTTAATCTGTGTAATCTATATTAATCGCCGTAATCAGAGATTTCTGGACTTTTTCAGAAATCTCTATATTTTACCTGTTGTCTATGACAATAACAAATTCTCCCTTGAGGGGAATGTTTTTTATTAAAGAATCAAAGGCATCTACATCGCCTCTTACTACTTGCTCATAGACCTTGGTCATTTCACGGACAACGGCCATTTTTTTACCACGGAAATAATCCTTGATGTCGTTGATTGCCGAAAAAATTCTGTATCGTGATTCGAAAATTACAATAGTGCTTTTTACCAACGAAAGCTCTTTTAGCTCTTTACGCCTTCTTCCTTTTTTAGGGGAAAGAAAGCCGCAAAACATAAACCTATCCGTCGGCAGGCCGCTTAAGATTAGCGCGTTTATACAGGCATTTGCCCCGGGTATAGCCGTAAACGGTATATTTTCTTTTGTGCAGGCCCGGATAAGAAAAAACCCGGGGTCGGATATCCCGGGAGTTCCGGCTTCGGAAACAAGAGCAATGTTTTTCCCCTGCTTAAGTAAAGTTAAAACTTTCTTTACTCTTGCTTTTTTATTGTAATCATGAAAGCTTAAAGCCGTCTTATTAATTTCATAGCGCGCAAAAAGGATCCTTGCTTTACGCGTATCTTCGGCCAGGACCATTTCTGCCTGCTTTAAAGCCTTTATGGCACGTAGAGAAATATCCTCCAGGTTTCCGATAGGAGTAGATACAATAAACAACACAATTAATGAATCCTCATAATTATTTTATCAAGGGTAAGCCTCGTTGATCAGAAATCCCTGTGGAGTTTCTCTCTACGAAAAGCATTAATGATTGCTTTGGCAAGTTTTTTGGAGTCATGACGCACGAAATCAGTTGTATGAAGTACATTGCCTTTAATAATTTTATATCCCATTTTTTTAATCGCCGGATAATCGGTTTCTATGGGAAAAGCCTGCACCTGGCGATATTTGGCAAGAAGATTCTCGTTGGGAATTCTTGTATTTGCAACACAATAATCTATTATTTTACTGCTAGTATGCTTCACCAGCGCTTCTAAGTGCTCTGCCACGGTATAGCTGTCCGTTTCCCCATGCTGAGTCATCACGTTACACACATATACTTTTAATGCCGAGGAATTGGCAATAGTATCGGCTATTTCTTTGATTGCCAGATTGGGCAAAATGCTTGTGTATAAACTTCCCGGCCCGATAACGATAATCTCCGCGTTCTTTATAGCCTCAATAACTTCAAGGGCAGGCTGAATTTTGTCATGATCTTCGGAATGAACCGGCTTTAGGTAAACTTTTTTGATCGGGATTCCTTTTTCGGGAATTTTGGCTTCACCCTCAACAACGGATCCATCTTCATATTCAGCAACCAAACTTACCTTATGCACGGTAGAAGGCAGCACCTTACCCCGTATAGCCAATACTTTACTCGATTCTTCTATCGCTTTCTTAAAATCTCCGGTTAACCGGGTCATTGCTGTAATAAAAATATTTCCGAAATTATGGCCTTTCAGCTCAGAGTTTTCCTCAAATCGAAACTGAAAAAGTTCTCCCATAAAAGAAGGGGCATCGGCTAAAGCAACAATGCAATTACGTATATCACCGGGGGCAGGAACATCAAACTCTTTACGCAATCTTCCCGTAGAACCGCCGCTATCGGCTACCGTGACAATAGCGCTTAGATTTGTGGTATATTCTTTTAAACCCATCAGCAGTGTTGAGAGTCCCTGGCCTCCGCCTATGGCTACTATCTTTGGGCCGCGCTCCAAGTATCTTTTTTTATAAAGTATATCTACTAAATCTTCTTCAAAATAAGGCAGAAAGATTGCCAAAAAAGACTTAACCATGCTTCTTACCCCGGAAAAAATCATCGTAACTCCCAAAAAGATAATTATGCCGTCGACTATTTTTAACCAAAGAAGGGAATCACTAACAAATCTGACTACCCCCAGGATAGTAACTCCTATGCCTAAAACTCCGAGAGAAATCCATCGTTTAATCCTTATGCCGGGATAGAACCACTTCAGTTTTTTAAAAAGTTTCATCTTTAAAATGGGTTAGGACCTCTTTATTGCTAAAATAAATAATCAGGATTCCGGGATAAATTATCTGTAAAAGCATTTGTTTTAAAAAGGCTGCGTTTAGCAAAGAAGCGCTAAACATCATTAGCGCCCAGAAAAAAGAAAAATAAACCGTAAACTTCGGAGCCCATTTTTTCCTTAAAAGAACCCCCGCTCCGCTGACAAGAAAAAAAATAAAAATTCCGCAATCCAGCAAAGCAGCTTGTTTAAACTTTTCATAGCTTATACCGAA
>DAOVKQ010000008.1 GCA_030631705.1 Candidatus Omnitrophota bacterium
ATAAAAATAGAACGCAGATACTCAGAGAATTTACCCCAAGTACCTGTTAATGAAAAAGAGATTCAGGAAGTCATCATGAATCTCCTAACTAATGCCAAAGATGCAATAGAAAATGAAGGGATAATCGAAATGACTACCAGAAAAGAAGGCGATTCAATAGTGATAGAGATAAAAGACTCAGGTATTGGTATGGATTCCGAAACTTTGAGCAAAATACTTGACCCTTTTTTTACTACCAAGAAAAAAGGCACTGGCCTTGGTCTTGGCGTATGCTATGGTATTGTCCGGTCCCATGGAGGAGAAATGAAGTTTAGAAGTAAGCCGGGGGAGGGAACAACAGTAGAGGTAAAATTAGCAGTTTAATGATTATAAAAACGTTATAGAAAGGACCAATAGCATTGATTATCTTTATTTTTTAAACAAAACAATTTTGTTTTCTTGAAACCGCTTTTATATTGGATTATAATACAAAGATAGGAATAATTTATTTTGTGCCGCCGGTACTCCGCTAGATAGCTTTACATCTAACGGGGGAGGTGAAAATATGCGAAAAATACTAGTTGTTGATGATGAACAGGAAATAGTGAATATTTTAAGGGAGTTTTTAAGCAAAAAAGGATATAATATAATTACTGCCCTGGGCGGCGGCGAAGCCATAGAAATTATTGAGTCGGACCCGGGATTAGATTTGCTTTTGTTAGATCTGAAAATGCCCAAAGTAAAAGGAATTGATGTATTAAGGAGGATGAAAGAGCTAAGGCTCAATCTACCGTTTATTATTTTAAGCGGTTCTATAGATGTGCAGCATGATGATGCTGATGTTTTGGAAGAAATGGGATGTAATGATGCCGATATTCTCAATAAGCCGGTAGATTTTAATAAACTTTTGACGTTAATAAAAGAGAAATTAGTCCAATAGTATAGTTTTATGTGGGAAAAAGTTTTAGTAATTGACGATGACGTGGATACAAGAGAGAAATTCTATGAAATTTTTTCCTCTCTTTGTTATAAACCTACTTGTGTTCCCGGCGGAGAGGAAGGTATTTTACGCCTTGGAGAAGAAAGGTTTAACCTTATTCTTTTAGATAAAGATATGCCGCGCATGACCGGGATAGAGGCGGTTAAGAAAATAAGAGAGTTTGACAGCGAAACAAAAATAATCATACTTCATAGTGATGAATTAGAAGAAGAAGGAAAAGACTTAATCAAAAGATTAAATACCTATGCCGTAACTAAGGATTTTTCTACACATTTTATGATGAAAGAAATACTCCAGATTCTAAAAGAGAGAGATTTTGTAAAAGAGGGAGATAAGTTTCCTGAGAGGGCAAAAGGTACTATTTTAGTTGTTGACGATAATGCGGAGATAAGAGATGTTTTGGGAAGTTTCTTGGATAAAAAAGGTTACAAAGCTCTCATTACCGCTTCCGGCGAAGAAGCGCTTATGAAAATAAAGATAGAAAAGCCCCATATAGTTCTTTTGGACTTAAGAATGCCCGGCATGGACGGTATAATGGTTTTGCGTCAAATAAAACAGTTTGATGAATCTATTTCCGTGGTTATGCTTACTTCGGCCCAGGAAGAATATCTAATGAAGCAAGCCGCCGAAAACGGCGCTTGCGATTATCTGGTTAAACCGTGTGATTTTAATAAACTGGACATATTACTTACGTCTATTTTATTGGGGAAATAAGAAATGAATAAAACTATTTTAGTTATTGATGATGATTCAAATATAAGAGAATTGATGTATGATGCTTTAACTAAGGCCGGATATAAAGCTGTAACCAGCCATAGCGGTAAAGAAGCCATAGATTTGCTTAAAATAAATAAACCGGATTTAATTTTGTTGGATTTCAAAATGCCCGACATGAGCGGAATAGAAGTGCTTAAGAAAATAAAGAGCGTGGATAATACAACGAAGATAGTTATGTTTACCGGAGTTGAAACCGAAGGCTTAGAAAGAGAAGCCCGTCTTTTGGGGGCAGGCGGATTTCTGCGGAAGAATCTCGGGATAGATGTTATCCTAAAAGCTGTCAATCAATTGCTTAGTGAAAAAAGGGATTATAATAAAGATAAGATATTAGTAATTGATGATGACTCCGGAATCCGTTCGCTCATAAGAGATTTCCTTGATAAAAAGGGCTACAACGTAATAACCGCTTCAAGCGCTGAAGAAGGTTTGGAGAAGTTTAAACAAGAAAGGCCGATTTTAATATTGCTGGACATAAAGCTTCCTGGAATGGATGGTGTAGTTACCCTAAAACGTATTAGAGAAATTGATGAAAAAGTAGGCGTAATAATGGTTACCGGGGTAGAAGATGATGAAGTGCTTAAAGAAGCCAGAAGCCTGGGAGCTTATGAATATATTGTTAAGCCGTTTGATTTAAATTATCTTGAGACGTGCGTCTTGGTCCGCATATGCCTTATCTCCGCCCTCACAAATTAAATTCTATTCTTGGTTTTTTTCAACAGCGGGAAAAAATAACCGCCAGAATCAATATAGTAGCTTATGTATGTAAATAATAATCCTGTTAATGTTTTATTAATTGAGGATGATCTCCGGGTTGCCCAGTTGATAGAGGATATGCTGCTTGCGGTAAAAGATGTTAAATTTCAACCTGAAAGCATCGGCAGTCTCGGCCCGGGTTTAGACCGTTTGAAAAAGGGGAATATTGCCGTTGTTTTGCTGGATTTATCGCTCCCGGACAGTAAAGGTATAGATACTTTTTTAAAGCTGTATGCGCAATTTCCCGATGTGCCCATTGTAATATTAACAGGCTTTGATGATGAAATACTTGCCGCTAAGGCAGTAAGACAAGGCGCGCAGGATTATTTGGTTAAAAACCAGGCAGACATTATGGTTATCGGCCGGGCGATACGTTATGCTATAGAACGTAAAAAGGGAGAAAAAGAATTAAGAAGCGCCCGTAATCAACTGGAAGAGAGGGTTAAAGAGCGTACCCGGGAATTAAGTGAAGTAAATGAAAAGTTACGCCAGGAAGTAAAAGAGCATAGAAAGTCCCAGACAGCCTTGCAGGCAGCGTATAGCGAGCTTAAAGAGGCACAGACACACCTTATCCAGGCGGCTAAAATGCAGGTGGTAGGAAGGTTAGCCAGCGGCGTGGCTCATGAAGTAAAAAATCCTTTGGCGGTTATCTTACAGGGTATTGATTATTTTCAGGATAAAATAGACACCAGTAATGAGAATATTGATGTGACTTTACAGTGTATGAAAAAAGCTTTGCTGCGGGCAGATGATATAGTCAAGGGTTTGCTGGATTTCGCCAGTGCGTCGCGCCTGGAGCTTGTTAGGCAGAATTTTAACTTAATAATCAGGAATTCTTTGCTGCTCCTGAAACATCAGTTTGATAAACATAAAATTAGAATAATTGAAGACATAGGAGAAGACAGTGTATATGTTATGGCTGATAAGAATAAAATGGAGCAGGTGTTTATAAATATCTTGCTTAATGCCGTAAAGGCGATGTCCCAGGGAGGAACTTTAAAGATTAAAACCTATGTTGATAAAATATCAGGGGTTGGGCTTGCTATAGGCAGTAGAAAGGATGATATTTTTAAGCCTGGTGATTATGTAGCTGTTTGTGAAATAGAGGATACGGGTACGGGGATTGCCGAAGACATATTGGATAAGGTATTCGATCCGTTTTTTACAACAACGCACGGCTCGGGGGGAACCGGTCTTGGCCTTTCCATTGTAAAGAACATAGTTCAGATGCATAAAGGAAAGATAGAAATAGATAATAAAAAAGATGGTGGTGTAAAAGTAAGCGTAATACTGGGCGTGGTAAGCTAAAAGGAGGGTTTAGGATGGATAAAAAGAAAATATTGGTTATTGATGATGAACAGGATTTTGGTAAGATGGTGAAGCTAAATCTTGAAGATACAGGCCAGTATACGGTAAGGATAGAAGATAAAGGAGCCAATGCTATTAGCGTTACCAAGGAATTTAAGCCGGATCTTATTTTACTGGATATTGTAATGCCTGACGTAGATGGTGGAGAAGTCGTTCATCAGATGAAAAAAGAGGAAGAACTAAAAGATATACCCGTAGTATTTTTAACCGCTATAGTTACCGAAGGAGAGGTAGATTCGCAACGCGGCGTTATTGCCGGATATCCTTTTATAGCTAAACCGGTAAGCGTAAAAAAACTCATTAGTTCAATCGAAGAAAATCTTACTAAATAGGGACAGACACCTATTTAAGTTTGAGCAGACGTCCTATTTGGGTACACCCTGCTCATTTATGACGTGAAGATAGTTGATGTTTTTGTAAGTTGTATATAATTGTTTATTTACTTAATTAGGTGCTTTATTTTTTATGGATGAGTCGGAAATTATAAAACGCTGCATAAAGAAAGACAGGAAAGCCTGGGATGTATTTATACAAAAATATTCGCGATTGGTATATTGGGCGATACGAAAACGATTGACGGCAAGCGGATTCAATTCCAATGAAATTGATATCGAAGATATTTTTCAGGAAGTATTCTTAGCAATTCTTAAAGGCGATAAACTTCTTCAGCTAAAAAATGCTAAATTCATTCCCGGTTGGTTAGCGATGGTGGCTTCGAATAAAACAGTTGATTTTATGCGGCAAAAAGTACGCTTGAGCCAGGATTTGGTTTTCGATACCCCCGTGTTCAGAGATGATACATTCGAACAGGAATTATTAAGCCGGGATACGGTTAGCGTGGCAAAAGAGGTTATAAATACCTTATCTAATAAGGAGAAAGTTATCATTTCCCTAAATCTTATCGAAGAAAGAACCCATAAGGAAGTTGCTCGTATTGCGGGGATACCGGTTAATACCGTTTCAACTATAATTGCCCGAACCAAGGAAAAGCTTAAAAAAGAACTCAAAAAACGCGGAATAGGCAATAATATTTAATAAAAAATGAAAGAAAATAATGATTTGTTTCGTCTATTAATTGGAGAAAGGTATGGATAGAGTGGAAAAATTGATTAAGCAATATCTGAAAAAGCACTTAGATTTTGGCAAAGATAATAAAACCGACGATTGTCCTAACGAACAGATTTTATTGGAATATTTTGAAGGTGCCTTAGATGAAGAAAGGCGCCGGTCTGTTGAATATCACATTGCCGGTTGTGGGTTTTGCTTGAGTCAGCTTAATATTGCTTTTGAATCTCAGCTGATGAATAAACAAGATAGTTTTGAAGCGGTGCCCCAAAAATTAATTAATAAAACAAAATCTTTACTGGGCGGTTTCAACGATGGAAAAGGTAAGAAGGTCAGGAGAGTAAAAATAACGAAAAAACTGTTCTTTCTTTCCGGCGCGATTGTCTTTTTCGTTTTATCATTTGTAATTCCTAAATATTTTATTCAGTTTTTAGTAGTTACCCTTATTCTGGGGATGCGCTGGGCTTTCGAAAGCGAAAATAGCCGTACCTTCATTATGGTGCTTGATTCCTGGCGCCGCCATTCCCAGGCTAAAGATGAGGAAATATCCCTCCGCTTAAAAAACCGCTTCTAAACATAATCACTGTAATCTCTTTCTAATCACTGTAATCTCCTTCAAATCGCTGTAATCTCTTTCTAATCACTGTAATCTTTTTTAGAATTTGTTGAAAGAATTCTTAGTGATGGTTCGTCTATTAGGGTGAAAGGAGGTGGTAAAAATGGTTTTAGAATTCAAGGTTACCAGGATTTACAAGTTTGACGGTGAGGGAGCGACAAAGGCTATTTGTGATGTGTCTATTTCAGATGAGTTTTTGGTAAAGGGATTTCGCGTAGTTGAGGGAAAAAATGGTTTGTTTGTGGGCGTGCCTCGCGAACCAGGTAAGGACGGTAAATGGTACAATAACGCTTTTCCCTTGACAGCTCCGGTTCGGGAAGCTCTTAATGGAGCAGTGTTGTCTGCTTATGAAGATAAAGGTAGTTGAAATTAATAATTCAGAATACCCATGTTTACTTAGGCAGATCAACAATCCTCCCAAGAAACTTTACTGCAAGGGGAAATGGGACGTTGATATTTTTAGGAATTGTTTAGCAGTCGGCGGTTCAAGGCAAATGACTACTTATGGCAGGCGCGTTACTGATGAGTTAGTGTCAAAAATAGCTTCGGTAGGAATAACTATTGTTTCCGGGTTTATGTATGGGGTTGATGCTCAAGCGCATAAAGCAGCGCTTTTATCGGGAGGTAAAACCATTGCGGTTATGCCTTGCGGCATTGACCTCATTCATCCCGGATATCAAAAAGATATATACGAGGAGATAATAGCAAAGGGCGGGCTTATCATTTCTGAGATAGAAGGCGGTTCTCTTCCCGCGCCTTGGACTTATCCTAGACGAAATAGAATTATAGCCGGTTTGTCACGAGCAACCTTAGTTGTCGAAGCCGGCCTTAAGAGCGGTTCTTTGATTACAGCAGGTTTAGCTAAAAAGTTCGGACGAAAACTTTTTGCAGTTCCCGGTCCCCTTACTAGTTCACTTTCGCAAGGAAGCCTGCAGCTAATTAAACGAGGGGCTGATATGGTAACCGGCGTAAATGATATATTAGCGGATTACGGCTTAGTAAGCCCGGAATATCCAGCAAATTATTTTTCATATTCAGGTTTAAATAAGCTGGAACAGAGTATTGTAGAGGGATTAGCTCAAGAGCCAAAGGAGATAGATGCCTTATCCCGTTTAGTAAATGTTTCAACTTCTGAATTGGGAGCTACGATTTCGCTTATGCAGCTACGGGGCATGGTAAGTGAAGAAAAAGGTAAATATTATGTCAATTTCTGAAAGAGATTACGGTGATTAGAAAGAGATTACGGTGATGCATGGAGAATGATCCTTTGACAGAAAGAATAATTTCCTGTTGTTATGAAGTCCATAATGAATTAAAGCCGGGTTTTTATGAAAAAATATATCAGCGCGCTTTAAAGATAGCTTTAAGAAGTAAAAACATAAGGTTTGCCGAAGAAAAGACATGTGAAATTAATTTCAAGGCAACAAAAGTCGGTACGTTTAAATTAGATCTTTTAATAGAGAGTAAAGTAATAGTTGAGTTAAAAGCCGTCGTTGGAATTATACCTAAGGTATTCGAACAGCAACTAATTGCTTATTTAAAAGCAACGGATTTAAGGGTAGGTTTATTAGTGAATTTTGGGAATAAAAGTTGTCAAATAAGAAGGATTACTAATAGATCACCGTAATCATTTTAATAATCACCGGAATCATTTAAAAATATGTTAGTAAAGGTAGCATCGGCCTTAAACTTGGGCCTTCATACTCTGGCAATGGAAGTTGAAGTAAACGTAGCCAATCGGGGGCTTCCTGCCTTTGAGATAGTCGGCTTACCGACTAAAGCTGTTGCTGAGAGTAAGGAAAGGGTGAGAACCGCCATTATAAATTCTGACATTCAATTCCCGGCCAGAAGAATTGTGGTTAATTTGGCTCCTGCGGACGTGCCCAAGCAAGGTTCGGTTTATGACTTACCTATAGCCGTAGGTATTCTGGCAACGGTTATGCATTGCCGCCTGCCTGAGAGGAGTTTGTTTTTTGGTGAACTTTCTTTAGACGGGACATTACGCCATACCAAAGGCGCTTTGTTGTTGGCCTTATTTGCCAAAGAAAGAGGAGTCGAAAATATATTTATTCCTAAATCTTCAGCGAATGAGGCAGCGATTATTAAAGGAGTTAATATATATCCTGTAGAAAATCTTAATCAACTATTGTCTTTTCTTTGCGGCCAAATAAGTTTTGAGCCGGCGATATACAAAGAAAATCAAAATAAGCAAATAATTGTTGAAGCTGAATTTGATATGTCGGAAATTTTAGGCCAGGAGCAGGCAAAGAGAACAATGGAAATTGCCGCGGCCGGCAGCCACAACCTTTTTATGGTGGGAAGTCCCGGTTCCGGCAAGACAATGCTGGCCCGGGCATTTCCGGGAATCCTGCCTTTATTGACAGAGAAAGAATCTCTTGAAGTGACCAGGATTTATTCTGCTTCCGGGCGCATTCCGCCTCAGGGTTCAATAATCAAAATTCGCCCCTTTAAAGCGCCGCACCATACAACCTCTCCGGTTGGGCTTATTGGCGGAGGAAGCAGGCTAAAACCCGGAGAAGTAAGCCTGGCTCATCGGGGAGTGCTATTCTTGGATGAATTTAATGAATTTCCCCGTTCAGCCTTAGAAGCATTAAGGCAGCCGTTAGAAGATGGCTATATTACTATTTGCAGAAGCAGAGAGAAAGCCACTTTTCCATCCAGGTTTATCCTTGTTGCTTCAGCAAATCCTTGTCCCTGCGGATACTTGTATCATCCTAAAAAGGTCTGTATTTGTACCCGGCGGGAAATAGAAAAATATAGGAAAAGAATTTCCGGACCAATTTTAGACCGCATTGATCTTTATGTCGAGGTGCCGGTGGTAGATATCAAAGCGCTTTCCTGTGATCAGAAAGTAAAAGATTGCTTAGAGTCATCAAAAACAATAAGACAGAGGATAATAAAAGCAAGGGAGATACAACAAAGGCGTTTTAGTAAAGAAACGATTTATACTAACGCTGAAATGAAAAATAAACATATTAAAAAATACTGTCAGCTGTCTAAGGAAGTGAACCAAATTCTTATCAAGGCCGGTACCAATTTTCACCTTTCCGCGCGTTCTTATTTCAAGATGATAAGGATTGCCCGTACCATTGCCGATTTAGAAGGGGCTCAGGAGATATTGATTCCTCATATGGCTGAAGCCTTGCAGTATCGCCCTCGAAGCGAAGGGTAAGTGTTCACTTAAAGATCACCGTAATCATCTTCTAATCACCGTAATCATACTATGAACTCAAGAAACCTCACAATCGGTTATTTAGGAGAAACAATGGCCAAAAAATACCTACAGAAAAAAGGCTATAGAATTATTGAGCAGAATTACAGAACTAAATATGCCGAAATTGACTTAATTGTTTGCGATAAGAGGACTTTGGTATTTGTTGAAGTGCGGACAAAAATTGGCGAGCGGTTTGGTTCTCCTGAGGAGTCTTTCAATCGTAATAAAATAAATAAACTTATCAAAAATGCCGCGGCCTATGCTATTAGAAAAGATTATGCTAAAGACTATAGGGTGGACGCGATATGCATTGTGCTTGATGAAAAGGAGAACATAAAACGTATTAATCATTATCAGAATATTACTTAAATAGGGGCTCAAGTTAATACGTTAACAGCGTTTTCTTATTGATCCGTATTCTTCTTGCAAAAAAAATTTTTCAGGATAGAATCTATTTGTAAAAAGAAACCATGGAAAATAACGAAAAACCCACAAATAAGTCATTGGATTTTATAAGAAGCATTGTCGCCGCGGATTTGAAAAATAACAAAAACGACGGCTGTGTTAATACCCGTTTTCCGCCTGAACCTAACGGGTATCTTCATATCGGCCACGCAAAATCAATCTGCCTTAATTTTGGCATAGCACTTGAGAATAAGGGGGGGGTGTGTAACCTACGATTTGACGATACTAATCCCTGCAAGGAAGAAGTCGAGTATGTGGAGTCAATAAAGGAAGATGTAAGCTGGTTGGGTTTTAACTGGGGGGATAGGGAGTATTACGCGTCTGATTATTTCGATAAATTATATGAATACGCCGTTAAGTTAATTAAAAAGGATAAAGCATATGTATGTGATTTAAGCCCTGAGGAGACGCGAAAATATCGCGGAACATTAACACAAGCAGGCAAAAATAGTCCCTGGCGCAACCGGTCAATTGAAGAGAATTTAGATTTATTCGAAGCTATGCGAAAGGGAGAATTCAAGGATGGGGAGCGTGTGCTTCGGGCAAAAATTGATATGGCATCAACTAATCTTAATATGCGTGATCCGGTTATTTATCGCATTATGCGCGCCACTCACCATAGGACAAAAGATAAATGGTGTATTTATCCTATGTATGATTTTGCTCATAGTCTTTCAGATTCCATTGAAGAAATTACGCACTCTCTCTGCACCCTGGAATTTGAAAATCACCGTTCGTTATATGATTGGTTCCTTACTCAGTTAGAAATTCATCATCCTCAACAAATTGAATTTGCCCGCCTTAATTTAGGATTTACCGTAGTGAGTAAACGTAAATTACTTGAGCTGGTAGAAGGAGGGTGTGTTTCGGGATGGGATGACCCAAGAATGCCTACGATTTCGGGATTGCGAAGACGCGGCTATACCGCGGAATCTATAAGGAATTTCTGTCGACAGATAGGAGTCGCGAGGTTTAACAGTGTTATCGATATGGTTGTGCTTGAAAACAGTGTGCGGGAAGATTTAAATAAGCGGGCTCCCCGGGTTATGGCGGTGCTGCGTCCGTTAAAAGTAATTATTGATAATTATCCTCAAAGTAAAGTAGAAGAGTTTGACGCGATAAATAACCCTGAAGATGAAAGCATGGGGACGCGAAAAGTTCCTTTTTCGCGGGAGATTTACATAGAACGCGATGATTTTCGCGAGGATCCGCCGAAGAAATTCTTCCGTTTGTCCCCGGGCCGGGA
>DAOVKQ010000018.1 GCA_030631705.1 Candidatus Omnitrophota bacterium
ACAGGCAAAATTAGCTTACCGGCAAGATGATAGTAATGCTCCTGAGCATATGGGCGGAGCTATCAGCGAAGATGGTATTGGGCGCGACAGAGAAATCCAAATTTATAATGTGATTACAGGCCGGATAGAAAGAAAGAGATTTTCGGAACTGGATATTCCTGAATCAGCAATTCAGGAGTTTAATAGCTGGGTATCGAACTCGCCGGTAAAAGGATTACATGTTGATTCTCCAGAATATCAAAAGCGGTACAATGAACTTGTAACAAAATTTGTTGATAAATACGGCCGGAATATTTTAAGTAATTGCGCCATACCTATTGCTGTAGTTGATGATGCCGTTACAATCGGTGAGATAGCAACCGGGGCAGGAGCAGTAGCCCCTTTAGCGATTTCTATTGCCGCAGATATTGCATTAACCAAAGGCGCTGCGACCATAACTACTTTGGAAATATTAGGCCTCACCGGTTTAAATGTTAGTATGGGTATTTTGGCTAATCAGGCATTAAAAGTTGGCATAACTGGCGAACCTCTAACCGCAGGCGAGTGGGCTACTGTAGGGGCGCTTTCTGCTGTGCCCGGAGCATTGACTATTGGAGGAAGGGCATTGTCAGCTACAAAAACGTATACAACCATAAGTAAAACAGTTAAAGCCGGCAGGACCGCTACGAGTAAAGCAATAATGAGTTCAAGGCCTGTTTCTGCTATTACACAATCGCCGATACCACGGTCTTTAATCAGCAAAGGAGGAAATCTTTTAACTAAAGCAGGTAGGGTTACCCCTCAAGCCATAAAAACAGGAGCAAATTACGCCGGCAAAGGCGCAGCAGCTTTAAGTACACCGCGCATTGCTTCCTATTCTGTATACCAGATGGGGAACATGAATAATATTTCTCAGGCGCCTCCCGTATATTATATAGGCAAAAATCAGAAAGGTAAATATACGGTTGCTATGCCCTATAAAGATTTAAGCGGTAAATCCGTTGCATTCAGGCCGTTGGGTGTCAAACAGGGGTTGTTTGCTGTAGGCGCGGGATATGGATTAGGTAAGATGTTTGGCGGCAACTACGGCTATTTTACCAGCGGCCTTATTACCGTGGGCGTTCCTAACGCGATTTCCTTGGCTAAGAATAGGAACCTTTTAAGTTTGGAAACCTCAGCCATTTTGTTTGGAACCGGCCTTTTGGGAAGATCTGGTGGAACATTATCGCGATTTGGCAGGGCATCGCCTTACGCTCTTCTTAACGGCGCAGGAAGAATAGCCCGTACCGGAGCCTCAGAAGCATTGCTCTTTGGCCAGATAGATGCTTTGACAACAACTTCTTTGCACGCCTTTGGGGGGCAGGATATAGGCGGAGCCGGCGTTTTCGAAGCGTTTGAGCATGGGGCGTATAAGGGCGGCCTTTTGTCAGGCTTATATTTTGGCGGATTTATTGGAGTTTTAGGCGAGGTAGGACGCGTTGCGTTTCAGGCGCAAAATCTTCGGGCGTTAGAAAGTATTGCTGCCAGGTTTGGCCTTGAGAATGTAAGAAAACTTGAAAGAATGTTTGCTGGATTGGAACAAACAGGTATTTCTACCGGCGCGGTTGCTAAGTTAGGTAAAACTCAGGTTGAATATAATGGCGCGACAAAAACAGTTTTGGATTTAATAACAGAAGGTAAATCTTTTGGGGAGATAAAAGGCCTTAAGACAATAGTGGGGAGAAAAACCGTAGGAGAGACATTTGAAACTCTTGGCGTTAACAGTAAATCTTTTGGGAAATTGTCTAATATGATAAGAGGAGAAGCTAACGAATTAAAAAGGATTACCAAAGGAGGTATATCGCTTTTTGACGAAGCTGTTTCTTTAGCAGGCAACGCCGGTTTAAGAGCGAAGGATTTCGGTATCTTACGTAACATTAATAAAGTAGAAGAAATAAGCGCAAAATTCAGCAGTTTACCGTTGAATAAAATAAGCAATCTCGCTAAAACTATAAATGAAAACAAAATTTTAAAGCCGGCTGCATACATTGGGACAGGAATCGGCGTAAACACCTTAGCCGGCACAGTTAATAACTACTATTCAAGGGATTCTTCTACGCAAGGAAAATGGGCAGATTCTTTCGAAGCGACACTTACTCCCGGCAATATTGTTGAAGGCGCTTTATGGGGGCTTGTTGCTATGGGGGCTTTGTCCAGAAAACCTCTTAAAAAAATAGAGAACTCTGAACAGATGAAAGCCGCAAGGACTTTTTACGATAATAAAATTTTGGCCGGGTTATCTAACAATAGATTTAAATGGGTTCGTGAGGTTGCCGGCGGTAAGCTGGGATCGCGCGATTTCTCAAGGATGATTAAACCCGGCAATAGTGTATTACGCGTATCAGAGTGGGGTGTTATTAAGAGAGTGTTATATGGCGGTGTTGCAGGGACAGGCATAAATGCAATAGGCTATGGCGTGGATTCTTTGTTTATGGATATGAGCAAACGAGATGTAAACACTGAGATGATTGGCGGTGCTGTTACAGGCGCGATAGGCGCCTGGTGGCTTGGCGGATTAGCCGGCGGTTTTAAGGATAATCTTGCCGTAATGGCAGGTAGAGAAACAGCGGAAGTTAAGGCATTAGGGTTTATTAACTTAGGCACGCATAAAGGCACGAGTTGGCTTTATAACAAGAGTTTAGAAGGTGCTATGGAATGGACATTGGTCTCGCCAGCCTTTACTATTGGTGAGGGGATATTGACCGGAGTTACAAACAAAATGTTTGGATATATAAAAGATTCTAATGTTAATAGTTGGTTTGCTGTGCATGATCCTCAAGCAGGGTATACCAATTTAACCTGGGATCAGGTTGCTCAATCAGTCATTACCGGGCCTGCATCTGGTATGTGGATGAAACCGATGTTTCATTTTGCCCAAGCTACTACATACAGGTATGGTATGCCGGGAGGTTTTTTGGAGAAAGGTTACCGGTGGACTAAAGTAGGTATAAAGAAGGCATGGCAGTACGCTCCTAAACAAATAAGAGGTGAGACGCTTTCTAAATTGGCAGCCAGAGAAGTTTTAACCAGCCTTAACACAAGAGGGTTTGTCTCGAGTGTAGGCCGCTGGGCTGATTCAACTGTGTTGACTATGCCGGCAATAGTTAAGGGCGCGGACGCCGCGATAAATCTTATAAATGAATATGGTAAAGAAGTTAGGATTGTCGAAGGCAAACGATTTGGAATAAAGCCATTATCCGACTTTAGTAAGAACACGCTTTCTTTTCTTGTTTTGTTTGCCAAGAGTCAGCCCTCAAGAGAAGCTACGCGCGAGTTAGGCATATTAAGTAACCGGTTTAGCGAAGGCGGGGATGATGCTTCAAAAGCGCTGGCTTTAACGCAGGTTGTAAGAAAAACAAAGACGCCCTTACGCGTGCTTAATGAGAACTCTTTAAAGATGAAAACGCCGTATTTCAACGAACTTATTTTGGAACACGCAAGACCTTACTTTAAAGAGTTGCAGGGCATGATTCGTGAAGCAAATGGGCATGATGCCGGGTTGATAGATTTAGCAGCTAATTTCGCAAAGGATAACGGCAGAAATCATATTATAGCAGAAGATGTTAAGCGTGCCCAGGTAGAACAGGGTAAAACTTTACATAATCAAACCGGCGATTTAGAGATTGTTCTTAGGCCCGGGAAGACACTGGATGTTGGCCAGCAGGGCAAATCGTCTTTAATTACCGGAAAAATTGATGTAAGAGGAGCAAAAGTAACAGTAAGTGACGGCAAAGATGCATCTTTAGAGGTTAACGTCAATGGGTTTAGTAAAATAGAGAGTTCTAAAGGAAAGATGGAGTCTCTGAAAAGGATAAAGATTACTCTAAGCGATAAATTAACAGCAAAGATAGGAGATAAAGAGGTAGAAATTGATTCGATAACTTTCCGGCCGAAGAGGGCCAAATCTTCCGCATATACATTTTCAATGAACAGAGCGCGAAAAGCATATCAGGCTTACAGCAGGGATCTGGCAATTCAAGAGACGGTGAAGAGAAAAGCGCAAGAAATAATGGCTAAAACACAAGAAAAAGGATTAACTGAAGCTGAAGCCAAAGCTTCAGCAGAATTGCAGATAAGGGATAAAGATGTTGAAAAGGTAATGTGGGAAATGGTGGATGGTGAGATATATTCACGTTATGGAGTGTCTTTGGGAGAAGATCTTGGTAGGGAGAACCATCAAAGGTTGGTTGAGAGAGTTAGCCGGAGAGTAACCGCGAGGCAGAGGCTTGAGAAGAATTGGGGTTGGGAAGAGACCCAGCAAAAATATAAACAGAGAAAGAAAGATTTAACAGAAGCAATTAAAAGTACATCAGAACAGGAATTTGGGCATACTGTAGATAAAGCCTCAAAACTTGCTTCTGTAGAACATAATCTTGCCGGAGAGCTTACCAGCGCTATTAGCGCCGGGCATTTTACTTCCCCGGATATGGTATTAAGGAAAGACGGCCTGGTTAATTTTATAAATTCGCATATATCCTTTGCTTTGCCTAAACAGTTGCGCGGCGCGGCTGCTGTTATGGGCAGGAAAGATATTTTGAAAGCTGACAGTATAGACGGATTGTTAAAGCCCTTTAAAGAAAAATATACTCAGCAACAGCTGGATGGTTTAGTCCAGAAAGCAAATAGAAAAGCGCAAGAGGTCGATATGACAAAAGGCGACGCAGTAAATGAAGGTCATTTTAAACAAGCTATACAGTTTGTAGTTAGAAGAGAAGTCATAAACAATATGAGGCAGGATACTTCCAGAGGAAGCAGTGACGGCAATAGGCAATCTGTTTCTGAACTTAGGTCAAAAATCAATGAAAAGGCTGATAACTTTTTAAAAGACGCTTTCCCTAAGGAAAATTTGGATAAACTGGCCTCAAAAATGCACCGGAAATATTTGGATGGGTATAGAGAACGGATACAGCGGGAAGTTATCAACATGCAGGGAAGAACGGAAGGGAAATTAACGCAGTTGAAAAATGAGCAGGAGCAGTTAGTTGAAGATAAGAAAAATACTGCCAATATTGATAGAAGAATAAAAAATGTTGAACGCAGCTTGGATAATTTCAATTATTACCAAAAAGCAGCTAAAAAAATCGCGCGTAAGGCGCAGCAGCAAATAGCAAAAAGCAATAAAGATTCCGGTTCAAATGGCATTGAAGGTAGTTTACGTCAAACATTTAAGATTAGTGAAGGTGAAAAAGCAGTTAGAGATTTCGTTGAACAAAAACCGATTAAAGACAAGCTTAAATTTAGAAAGGGTTTTATCTTCCCCGTTAAGGCTGCCGAGGAAAGCGCAAAGAGAGCGTTTCTTTCAGAGTTAGGAGAAAAAAGCGGGTTTAAGTTTGATAGTTTCGCTGATTTTGAGAAAGCGTTTAGCAGTTTAAGAAATGATTCTCATTTAAGGAACCAGGCGGGACTGCTTAAGGGGGCAACAACTGATACAGCCCGCAGGCTTTACTATGTCATTTCACCGTTAAAAACAAAGAGTATCCCTGATCGTGAGCTTCTCAGCTTTTCTCAAAAGACACAGTATCAGTCAATGTTAGCGGCATTTTCCCTGCCGGCGTTATCTTTGCTTCAAAAAGACGTGGACCGCCGGTTTGAAGCTTTAAACAAAGAATTGAAGAAAGGAGAGAAACCGCGGGATCAGTTCGTCAAGATTGACAACATCCCTGAGCTTACCGGCATGAAGTACAATGTACATACTCTCAAGGAAGCCATTGCTAAGACAATAGATTTTAATCTTAGGAAGAGCAAAGATTACGCGTTGTGGAAGGAAGTTTATGAGAGCAAAGACAATAGAAAGGCAATTACTTTAAGGGAAAAAGTAAACGGCAAAGAACGAACGGCAGATTTTGTTTTTACTGAAAGCGCCAAACAAGGGTTTGATAAGTTCTATCAGCAGTTAGAGAGTCCTTTTATGTACGCTCTCTGGCAGAAAGTAGGCGTAGATAAGCAGAAAGATGTGAGTGAATTTATTCAGGGGAATCTCGATGCCGGGAGAAACATAACTTTTGGTGAAATCTATAGAAAGGCAGGATTATCTACAAGGAAATTAAAAGGTTTAGACGGGTTATTACTAAGTTCATCTTCAGCGCGGGAATTCAATAGGATAGCCGCGCGCGAGATTGCAAGAAGTTTAGTCAGCGATATGAAGGACGGCGGTAAGCTACAAAGTGCTATTGATTCGGGAAAACTACATAAGATTTTGGAAAAAAGGCTTAAAAAAGCATTTGGAGACAGTTTTGATGCCCAGAAGTTTTGGGAAGAGTATACTAGTGTTGTTTCCGAAATACAGGATTTAGTGTCACCTCACCCGGTGTTAAAAGAAAAAATTCGTCAGCAGGTAGATGTATGGTTGTTCAGTAAATCTGATTCTGAGTTAGATAATTTATGGAAGGAGATTAGAAAGGAGTTTGCGGGAGATATGGCTTCAAATACTAAGGATGCTGAGCGGAGAGAAGCTAAAAGAAAACACGCGGAGCTTAAGTTTATTAAAGACATAAAACCAGAGTATGAAGAAAAGTTAAAAGGCCTGCGAAAAGGTGCTTTAAAAATAAGCGGTAAGAGTAAGTTTAAAGATTTATCAATCCTTTCAGAATTTTCCGCGTTATATATGGATATAAAGGATTACTCTACCGCAATCGGTAAATCTTCCGGAGGACCTAAAGCACAGGTAGAAAAACAGATTGCCCAAACCAACCTCAACTATTTGTTTGGATTGAAGTATAAGAATCAGGAAAAATTAGAGAAAGATTTAAGAACTTTGAAGTTTGAACTTGATGCTTATAAAGTCGCGGATACAAAACAATCCGCTTCTGACATAGAGGTTTTTGTAAGCCAATATTATTCTCCGTCAGTTGTTAAGGATTATCTTAGGTTTAAATCGTTGCCTCTAAGGTGGCGAAGCCAGGATTACTTAATAGGCCGGTTAGGGGGCTTAAGGAAAAGATTGGCCGGTTCTGAAGATACAGTTAGAAATTTTAATGAATACCATGTTGTTGCCAATGCTTTATATAAAAAGCGTGATTTCTTAGCACGGAAAGATATAACTATAAAAACTGTTGGCGCGCAGAGACCTGTTAAAGCATTGATAAATAAGGATGCGGTTGAAGAATATTTAGACAAAGATAACAAAAAGATGCGGGAAGAAGTAAGCAACGCGGCTGAGGAGATATTAAATCATTCTATTACTGTAAAAAAATTAGGTGAGCCAATTTCACCAAAGGATCAGGCCAAGGAGGTTAAGGTAGAGATTAGGCTAAACAGCAGCGAATATTCTATTGAAATGTTAGTAAGAGTAGGGGAGAATGGCCGGATAAAGAGCACAAAGATTGTTAAGGGAATAGAAGATGGTGCTACTCAGAAATTGAGGGAATTAATTGAGGCGGGACTTAAAGCAAAACTTAAAGAAAAAGCAAAAACATTTGGGCGTAAAAGCAGCGAAATTGAAGATAATCCTTTCTTGGTTGTCGAGGTTATAACCGGCCTTATGAATAAAGTATTAAAAACAGCTAAAGCTGATTTTAAGTTGAGCCCTATTCAACAAACTGAAAATACTTTAAGGATATTAAGCGGTGAAACTGTTGAAGCGGCTATGGCTGAAGGTAAAACCTTTGCCGCGGCCAATGCTTTGATTGCTAATAAGTTAATTACTAAAGATAAAGAGGGTATGTCCTTATACATTACCAAAAACACGCCGTTAGTAAAAGAGGTGTTATCTCAATCTGAGGCCTGGGCAGGGCTTTATGGTTTAAATCTTAAAGAAGCCGACTCTTTAGTTTCTAACCCTAACATACCTACATCTACATTGTATGAGGTATTTAGAAATCCTGATAATATACTCGTTGGAAGCATAGAGAAATTCCCTCACTTGTTTAATAGGAGGATGAGCGCGGACTTGTTTGAGAAAGCAAGAGTTGATAAGATCCTTGGCCTTTTAAGTAAGAATGATAATCTCGTAGTTTTTGATGAAGCCCATAACTTCTTTATGCAGCATTTAGAAGCGATTGTGGGTAAAGGCCATACCTCATTAATGCCGTATTATCTTAAATACAGAGAAG
>DAOVKQ010000024.1 GCA_030631705.1 Candidatus Omnitrophota bacterium
AGGCCTCAACTTGCTCAAGACTTAACTTATTGCCCTCAATTGCAGTTGACGAATGAGTAGTGCGAAGTAACGCCTGACGCCGTAATTTCGCTTCCCATTTAGGAACTAACTACGCCTGCTCGATAATCTCACGCGCAGATGCGATATCTGTAAGATTATTTAAAATTTTGTCGGTAATCGTATATTTTGGATTAAATAGCATATCGTTACTCCAGTAAATGACAACCTAATTTAACCCGTAGCTTATTTCCATATGCAATAGCCTATAAATAATTGCCACATCTGAACGTCAAGGTTGGCTGCCCCGCATGGACTCGAACCATGGATAACTGATCCAGAATCAGTCGTGTTACCAATTACACTACGGGGCAAGCCTTAGTTAATGTTATTCTTATAAAGGACTTTTTCTGCGCGGCGGCTTAATAAAGATTTTCCAATTTCTCACCTGCAAATAGGGCATTACAGTCTTTACCACCAGTTCTTCTCAAAATTAGCATCCCACTTTTTAATCGTATCCCAGTTGTTTTTAGCATCATTGCTTACGCCTTCACTTACGCCTCTTATGGTATTAGCACAGCCTAAGAAAAAACCACATAGCAGCATCAAAAAAACAAAATAACATATTGTCTTACACATTATCCCTCCTTTTTCCAGTAATCAGCCAAACGCTTGAGACGATTAATTCCTCTCTTGCTACCCAAAACCTCTATCGTTTCAAATAAACCCGAGCCTATACGCCTTCCTGTAAGCGCTACCCTTACAGGGGGGTGAACTAAATCGCGCGCCTTCAGCCCCCAGTTCTTTGGCGACTGAGCGAAATTCTTTTTCTTCAGCAACACTTTTATATTCTTTTATCGCGGTTGCTCCGAATCTTTTTGATATCTTTCCGCCTTCGGGAGACAAAATCATGGGAAGATGGGCAAACTGGAACAATAGAGGTTGAATCATTATTGTCTCAATTATTGTATTTTGTATTTTTCAACAATATAATAAAAAAACTCCCAGCCCCGGCCGGCGTATTCTCCACCTTCAAACACAACGGGAGTTAATTCATTATTGGTTACTTCTCCGTCAAAGTGCACAATTCGCGTATAATAATACAAAACTTCAAACGTTTTATTCTCCGCTTTCAGTGTTTCTTCATAATAAGGATTTCTTAAACTTCTTATTTCGGGAAACTTCCTTGTTTCCTGATTCATAATTTTAAGCACTTCGTATTTTGTCATGTTATCAGAAAGCTGTTTTAAGTTCTCATGGTTTGTTCCTACGAATTCCGCGATAAGATGTCCTTCAGTAGTAACACATCCCGTTAATAAAATACTGATTAAAACGATTAAAAATCTCATTTTTTATCCATTAAAGCTTTTTCTATCAAAACTCTTAATTGATTGACCATTGCGCGGGGAAGGATAAACTGGGATTTAAGCGCGGGGGTAGAAATTATAAATTCAAACATATCGGGATTTTTAGGAATCCTGCGTATCGATACATTCATATTAACCTTAGCCAATGCAGCCTCCGCTACAAAACTATCCTTTATTCTGCCAGTAATCAATCAATCTCTTGAGGCGCGCTAAAACTCTTTCTTTCCCCAACACTTCCATGGTTTCAAACAACCCCGGGCCTACTTTTCCTCCGCTAAGAGCAACTCTTACCGGATGTACAAGGTCACGTACTTTTAAACCCGCGTCCTGGGCCACGGCGCGAAATTCTTTTTCTATAATCATTTTATCAAAACTCTCAAGGCCACTAAACCTTTCGCTGAGAATTTTCGTCTCTGGGGATAAATCCCGGTTTAAAATATCCCGCGTTTCAGGGGAAAAACTATAGTCATCATAAAAACAGAAATAAGCCCGGCTTATAAAATCCGAAAGCTTTCTCAGCCTGGTCTTAAACAGCTCAGCAACACTTTCGAGATAATCTTTTTTTGTGTTCTCCGGTAAGAAATCCCTGCTTTCTAAATATTCTTTTAAACATTCTCCAAGCGCCTGCGCCGGCATATTTTTTATATGTTCTGAATTTATCCAGTCCAACTTCTCCAAAGAAAAGGCAGCGGCTGTTTTATTCACATCCTTTATGTCAAAAAGAGAAGCGGCTTCTTTTAATCCTATGATTTCCCGGTCGTCTTTCGGCGACCACCCTAAAAGAAGAAGATAATTAGTGAGTGCTTGCGGCAGGTATCCATCCGCTTTATATTGTTTTATCGCGGTTGCTCCGAATCTTTTTGACATCTTTCCCCCTTCGGGAGACAAAATCATGGGAAGATGGGCAAACTGGGGAATTTCAAAGCCTAAGGCTTTATAAATTAAAATCTGCTTGGGGGTATTGGGAATATGGTCTTCGCCCCGTATCACGTGGGTTATGCCTAATAAGGCATCGTCTACACAACAGGCAAAACTATAAGTAGGCGTGCCATCCGACTTAATCAAAACTTCACTCTCTCTGGGGAGTTCGGAAAATTCAATGCCTCCCCGGATTAAATCATTAAATTCTATTTTCTCAAATTGATACTTGAATACTATTGCTCCGTCTTCGCGCGCCGCTTTGTTATTATCGAGCAGTTTTTGAGCATACTCGCGGTATAAATCAAACCTCCGGGACTGGTAATAAACCTCATCCCAGCGCAACCCAAGCCATCTGAGCGAATCCATAATTTCATTTAGAAATTCATCCCGGGAACGCTTAAGGTCGGTATCTTCTATGCGTAAAATAAAGGAAGCATTGTATTTTTTCGCAAATAACCAGTTAAAAAGCGCGGTTCTCGCGCTGCCGATATGTAAAAATCCCGTAGGGGAAGGGGCAAATCTTACTTTTAATCCTTTACTCACGATAATTTATCTATTATATTAACTTTGTCTTTCCTGATAATTGTTTCTTGAGAATATCACCTATGCTGTCAGCTAAAGACTCGCCGTCTAAGCCGTAAATCTTAAAAAGTTCTTTACGGCTCGCAAAAGTAGAAAATTCATCGGGTATGCCAAACCGTTTTACCTTTATCCTGTCCAAATAATTATTTGCTCCATAAAAATCCAAAACCGAGCTCCCAAACCCGCCGGACAAAACGTTTTCTTCAACTGTGCATATTAGTCCAAAATTATCCCCGATAAAAGCGAGTATGTCTTTGTCTATCGGTTTTATAAAACGCGCGTTTACCAGAAACGCGTTTATTCCTCTTTTTTCCAATATTTCCGCTGCCGCGACAGCTTCCCTGACTGTTGAACCTATTGCCATAATGCACACGTCCTTACCCTTATTTAACACTTGCGCTTTGCCTAAGATTATCTTTTCCCCGGGAGCCAAAGAATAAGCTTCTCCTTTAGGATAGCGTATGCTCACCGGGCAATCCAGCTCAAGAGAAAACTCTATCATATCTTCCAGCTCCTGTTTGTCTTTCGGCGCCATACAAACTATACCGGGAACCATCTTTAAATAGCCGATATCGAACACTCCGTGATGGGTAGGCCCGTCTTCACCTACCAAACCGGCCCGGTCTATACAAAACGTTACCGGAACATTCTGCAAGGCCACATCGTGAATAACCTGATCAAGTGAACGCTGCAAGAAGGTAGAATAAATCGCGACAAACGGCCTCAGGCCCTGCTTGGCCAAGCCGCTGGCAAAACCTACAGCATGCTGTTCCGCTATCCCCACATCAAAAAACCTCTGAGGATACTTTTCCTTAAATACGCCTAAGCCGGTTCCTCTTGTCATAGCGGCAGTAATTGCCACAACACGGTTATCTTCACCGGCCAAAGAAGTTAATTTTTCTCCCATAACCTGGCTAAAACTGATTTCGTTTTTCTTTATGAAATCCCCTGCTTTTACGGAAAACCTGGAAGCACCGTGAAATTCTTCCGCGTTATCTTCGGCGAATTTATAACCTTTACCTTTTATGGTTATTACATGCAAAATCTTCGGGCCTTTTAAAGGAAGAATATTCCGTAAGTTAGGTATCAACGCTGATAAATCATGCCCTTTTAAGGGGCCGAAATAACGAAATCCTAACTCTTCGAAAAATACGCCGGGAACAATAATGCTCTTCAATGCTTCTTCAAACTTCCTTGCCGCGTGAGCGAATTTTTTAGCAAACGGAGGAAGCTTTTTCAAAAAATCCTCTAATTCATGCCGGATGCGGTTATATATAGGTAAAGAAAGAATTTTTGTAAGGTAATTGCTTAAAGCTCCTACAGAGGAAGAGATGCTCATCTCATTGTGATTAAGAATAACCAATATGTCGCTCTGACTATGCCCGCAATGGTTTAACGCTTCAAAGCACATCCCTCCGGTCAAGGAACCATCTCCGATTACAGCTACGGTTTTGGAGCTATTCTTTTTTATTTTTTTTGCCTCAGAAATCCCTTGAGCCCAGGAAACAGCGGTTGAGGCATGGCCGGAGATATAAACATCATGGACAGATTCCTTAGGATCAGGAAATCCGCTGATACCTTTATACTCTCTTAATTTAATGAATTCATTTTTCCTGCCGGTAATAATCTTGTGCGCGTATGCCTGATGGCCGACATCAAAGATAATAGCGTCTTCCGGCGTATTCATGCAATAATGCAGGGCAAGACAAATCTCTACCGCGCCCAAAGAAGAAGCAAGGTGCCCCCCTTTCTGAGAAACGCTCTCTATAATAAAATCGCGGATATCCTGAGCCAAAATCCCTAACTCATCAATATTGAGTTTCTTTATATCGTCGGGAGAATTTATTTTCTCTAACATGATTCACGCCTCAAAATGTCATCCACCACTTCTTCGATAATCACCATATCGTCATGAGTTATGTCTACAAACTCCAACCCTATATCAAAAACCAATTCTTCATCTGAAACACCGCCCTTATCTGCCAGTCTCCAAACAACCCGCCCTTTACATTGAATGACTTTATTTTTATCTAAAAAAAGTTCCAGCCCCACTATGCTAAGAACAGTCAAATTTTCTTTCACCTTTACCTCTATCCCTCCACAGCTAATACTCTCGGTATGCGTTACTATAGTATGCTCCTTGGGCAGATATATTGTAATCTTGCAGGGAAAATTTGCCCGGGGGAACCTTCTTCTCTCTTGACCGTAGGAATTCAACTCTCCTCCTTTTTGTATTCTACCCTTTTTATGCTAAGAGCCTTACCTGTTTCGTTATCAATATCTAACATTACTCCCTGAATACGCACATCTCCCTGGGATAGATTAAACCGCACAGGCAAATTACTAATAAACTTTTCTATTATCCGCTGTTTGTCTCTGCCTAATACGGAGTCAAAACTACCGGTCATCCCAACATCAGTAATATATGCTGTGCCTCCCTCCATTATGCGCTCATCGGCAGTAGGAATATGCGTATGCGTTCCTAAGACCGCGCTGACCTTTCCGGCAAGGAAATAGCCAAGGGCCAGCTTCTCGCTTGTCGCCTCGGCGTGAACATCAACGATAATAATTTTAGCATCGCTGCGTATATCATCCAAGATTTCTCTTATTGACTTGAAAGGGCAATCTATCGGCTGCATAAATACCCTCCCCAATAGATTGATTACGGCTATTTTTATATTTTTTATTTCTTTTACAATATAACCCCGGCCATAAGCTAATTCGCCGTAATTTAAAGGCCTTATCGCATTCATAGTTTCGAAGACTTCTTGTGATTCCTTTTTCTTAAAAGCATGATCCCCCGTAGTTATAATATCAACTCCGCTCGCAAAAATGTCTTTTGCCGTCTGATATGTTATGCTGGACCCCCCGGCAGCGTTTTCGCCGTTAGCAATGACATAGTCAATACGCAAATCTTTCCTTAGTTGCGGCAGAAATTCCTTAAGGTAATTACGCCCGGGTTTACCTACGATATCGCCCATGAATAGTATCTTCATATTCTTGCCTTTTTGCCTTCAAAGACAGAAGTCAGACATCAAAAGTCAGATTTTTTCTGTTCTCTGTCCTCTGAATTACTTTGCATATTCAACCGACCTGGTTTCTCTTATAACCGTTATCTTTATCTGTCCCGGATATTCCATATCCTTCTCTACCCGTTTCTTTATTCGATGTGACAGAAGTGTTATCTCCTCATCGCGGATTTTATTGGGATAAACGATAACGCGGACTTCTCTGCCTGCCTGTATAGCGAATGCTTTGTCTACCCCCTCGAAAGAAAAAGCAATGGATTCCAATTCCTTCAATCTCTTTATGTAGGTTTCGAGAGTTTCTCTTCTTGCCCCGGGACGGGACGCGGAGACAGCATCGGCCACAAGAGCCAACACAGCATATACGGATTTAAATTCCACATCTTCGTGATGAGATTCAGCAGCATTGATTATTATATCACTTTCTCCGTATTTTCTCAGCAGCTCAGCGCCGATACTGGCATGGGTACCTTCTACTTGATGATCCATAGCCTTGCCTATATCATGTAAGAGGCCGGCCCGTTTCGCGATTCTGGCATCCAATCCTAATTCACTTGCCAGGGTTCCCATGATAAAAGCCACTTCTCTTGAATGCTGAAGAGCATTTTGGCCGTAACTAGTGCGAAATTTCAGCTTTCCTAAAAGCCTTCTGAGCTCGGGGTGAAGATTATGGATACCGACTTCAAAAGAAACCGTTTTTCCTTCTTCTACAATCCGCTTTTCAAATTCTTTTTTTACTTTGTCTACAACCTCCTCGATACGGGCAGGATGAATTCTGCCGTCGGTCACCAAACGCTCCAGAGATATCCGGGATATCTCACGTCTTATGGGATCAAAACTTGAGATACTTACCGCCTCGGGAGTATCATCGATAACCAGATCCACGCCGGTTGCCATTTCAAAGGCCCGGATATTCCGCCCTTCGCGGCCGATAATCCTTCCCTTTATCTCATCGTTAGGAAGCTGCACTACACTTACGGTTGTTTCGGTAGTATGCTCGACAGCGCATCTCTGTATTGCCAAAGAAATTATTTCTCTGGCTTTTCTGTCAGATTCTTCCTTTACCTCATCTTCGATTTGCCTAAGCATATGCGCCTTTTCCGCTTTTAACTCGTCTTCAAACCGCTTCAACAAAAGCTGCTTTGCTTCTTCGGGAGTTAAAGAAGAAATTCTCTGTAATTTTTCTTTTTCTTCCCTAATCAGGGAATCAAGAAATTCTTTGTTTTGCTTAATTTCTTTCTCTTGATCTCTGATTCGCGTTTCTTTTTTGTTCGCGTCGGTTTCTTTATTTTCTATAAAATCCAGCCGTTTCTCTAAATTTTCTTCTCTTTGAGAAAGCTTTTTTTCTAACTGACTCAGCTCTTCTCTCTTATTAGCTGTTTGCTTATCAAAATCTACTCTTAGCTTATAAAGGAGTTCTTTCCCGTCAAGGTCGGCCTTCCTTATTATCTCCTGAGACTCGCTTTTAGCATTTTTTATAACTCTCTCGACATCATCCTTAGCTTTCTTTAGTTTGTTTTTCTCAAAAACCTCTTTAATGAGGTATCCTATAATACTTCCGCCGGCTAAAGAGACGGCGATATAAATAATTAACATCTAA
>DAOVKQ010000134.1 GCA_030631705.1 Candidatus Omnitrophota bacterium
AATAATGGATACCGTCTAAGTCTCCTCCTTGACGGCGTATCGCCTCAAGCATATTCTTATTTATACGTTCGATATCATCATGAGAATATAGCCCCTTAGCTACTCCTGCCTGATTAGAGGCAACAAATATCTTAAATTTATGATTCCTAAGCAGGCGGATTGCTTCGATACTCCCGGGTATAAAATTAAATTCTTCCCACGATGTCACATAATTTCTATCTCCGGGATATTCGTTTATTACCCCGTCGCGGTCAAGAAAAACAACACGCATCTTTTACTCTCCTACTTTTTTATGCCAAGCATGGCAATGAATTTACTACGCCGGACAATTTTTAATTCCCCCGGCTTAAGATTTTCCAAACGCAGGCCGGCAATCCGTATCCGTTTGAGCACTGTAACCTTAAAACCTAATCCGTTAAACAAGCGCCTTAAATGGCGCTTTTTGCCTTCACACACAACTACCCGCAAAACAGTCTTATTATTATATGTGCTATCTATAAAAGCTTTTTCTACCTTTAAAAAATCTCCTTTATCATTCAGCCCGCGCCGGGCGCGTCTTAAATCATCAGGCAAAACTTTTGGTTCCACTTTTAAAGAGTATTCTTTTTCAATACCAAATTTGGGATGAGTCAGGGAAAAACCCAAATTACCGTCGTTAGTAAGAATCAACAACCCTTCGGAATCTTTATCCAGCCTGCCTACGGGAAATACCCCCTTAAACTTAGCAGGTATATAATCATCAACTGTTTGAGAGGCAAATTTATCTTTTAAAGTTGTAATAACTCCTTTTGGTTTGTAAAAAATAATATATACGGGAATGTTTGTTTTTAAACGGCTCCCGCCTATTTCTACCGCATCGTCTCCGGCAACATCGAACCAGGGCTGTTTTACGACTTCGCCGTTTATTTTTACTTTCCCTTGTTTTATGAGTACGTCGGCTTTCCGCCGCGAACAAACACCGCTGCGGGGAAGAAAAACATTAAGACGCATAAATTTTCCCTAATGCCTTCTGTCCGGTTACGTTTATTAAAGTTACTTTCTGCAGACTGCGCAAAGGCACTTTATCTTTTATATACACTTTAATGTAATTCTCGCTATAACCGCTGATATAATCCCCTTTTTCCTCTTCCGCGACCAGCTCAAGATTCTTGCCCAAGAATTTCTTTTTATACTCAAATGATAGTCTTTCTCCGATCCTTTTTACAACATCAAGCCTCTGTTTGATTTCCTTATGGCCTTTTAATTTAAAACCGGCAAACCTTGTCTTTTCCCGCGGCGAAAACCGGAAAACATGAATCCGCATCGGTTTTATTTCCTCCAGAAACTTAATAGTATTCATGAAATTCTCTTCCCGCTCATCAGGAAAACCAACCATAATATCACAGCTGATAGCAATCGAGGGATTGACTTTTCTTGCTTTCTGTACAATATCGCGGTAAATCTTGACGGTATCCTTTTTATTCATAGAAAAAAGAACGGCGTCGTCTCCGCTTTGAAAAGGCAAATGAAGATGAGGGCATAATTTCGGATTTCCCAAAAGAGAAAGCAATTCATCGTCAATTTGACCGGGCTCAAGAGAACTCAAGCGCAGCCTCCCCAGGCCTTTAATGGCTATAATTTCCTTTACCAAACGCGCGAGGTTATCGCGCGGCGCCAGGTCTCTCCCGTAAAAAGCAAGGTTTATACCGCAAAGAATTATCTCCCGATAGGATGCCTTAATAAGTGAATTAACCTCTTTAAGAACATCGCTTTTATCCCTGCTTCTTGACGGACCCCTTAAATAGGGTATCTTACAAAAACTGCATGAATTATTACATCCGTCCTGAACTTTTAAGAATACGCGGTTATTAAAGAATTTGCTGATTTTCAGCCAGGGGCTTTTATTGTTTGTTTCCCTGCCAAAGATTATTTCACCAAGGTAATGCTTCTTATCCTGAGGCACAACATAATCCACGTCCAGAGACTCGACAAAATCTCTATTCAACTGCACTAAACAGCCGCAAACGGCTATTTTTGCCCCCGGGTTTTCCCGGCGCGCCTTTATGACTGCTTTCTTAGACTTTATATCCGCTCTTTTAGTTACTGTGCAGGTATTTATAACGTAAAGATCAGCCTTTTCATCGGTAAGCCGGCAGCCATAACGGGATAGATCTTCGGCTAAACCCTGAGTCTCGTATTGATTTACCTTACAGCCTAAAGTGAAAAACTTAACCAGCATCCAGAATACTCCTTATTATTCCTACGGAAAGAATAGCCGCGGTTTCCGTGCGCAGGGTATTTGTCGACAGCCTTACACTGTTAAAATTATTCTCTTTAAACAACTCTACTTCTTCTGCGGAAAAATCTCCCTCAGGCCCCACTATAAGAAAAATTTCCTTCCACTTTTTATCTATTACTGAGTGAATACTTTTGCCTTTTATAGAGCCGACAAGCTTAACCTGATACGGCTTTTTAGCAACCTCATCTAAACTCGCGACTCCTTGTACGCGGGGAATCCATAGCCGCTCAGACTGCCTGACTGCTTCTATAACAATCGTTCTCCAGCGATTGAGTTTATTCGCGTTTGGATTTACCTGCAGTCCGCGCCGGCAAATAAAGGGACAAAACCCGCTTACGCCTAACTCTGTGGCTTTCTGTAGAATAAAATCCAGCTTCTGCTCTCTTAAAAGAGGAAAACCCAGGATGATTCTTTTATCAGGCAATTTTTCTTTTCTTTGTTCTTTTTCCTTTTTTATGAAAACACTATTCTTTTTTACTTCCTTTATCCGGCAAAGATACTCCCTGCCTTCGCCGTCGAAAACAAATACCTCCGCCCCCGGGCCAAGACGCAGCACATCTTTGATCTTATGAATATTGGGGGGAGAAGTTATTTCAATTACGTCGCTGATCCTTTCCTTTTCCAGATATATTCTTATTTTGGACATATCTTCTTCCTAACATTTTTCTGTGGGGATTAGTCAATAATTCTTTATGAGATTTCTGAAAAAGTCCAGAAATCTCTGATTACGGCGATTAATATAGATTACACAGATTAAAGA
>DAOVKQ010000026.1 GCA_030631705.1 Candidatus Omnitrophota bacterium
AAAACCCTGGAGACAAAAGGGAACAGGCCGTGCCCGCGTAGGCTCGATACGTTCTCCGTTGTGGAAAGGCGGAGGTGTTATCTTTGGGCCGAAAAATAAAGATTATTCAAAGAAAGTACCTCAGCGAATGAAGGTAATGGCTTTAAAAAGCGCATTAAACGCTAAATTAAACAGTAAAGAAATAGTGGTGATTAATGATATTAAACTGGATAGTCACAAGACTGATAATTTATCTAAAATCCTCGATAAGCTTAATCTTAGGGACACAAAAGCCAAGCTTGTAGTGGAAAAAATGGATCCTAATTTGAAATTGGCTTCGCGCAACATTCCTTTGGTAAGCCTGGAAAAAGCCAGTGAATTACATACTTACGGAACCTTAGACTGCAAACGCCTGGTAGTCACGGCGTCTTCGCTTAAAATTTTAGAAAACAGGGTTAAGAAATGGTTGAAGTGAAAAGTATTTATACTATTATTAAATCTCCTTTACTTACTGAGAAATCGACTTCATTGCAGCCGCAGAATAAATATGTATTTTGGGTAGATAAGCGCAGCAATAAAGTAGAGGTTAAGAAAGCTATTAACGTAATATACAAAGTTACAGTTGAAAAGGTGAACATTGTAAACGTAAAAGGCAAAAAAAAACGTCTTCGTATGGGGCAGGAAGGGTACCGGCCGTCATGGAGAAAAGCAGTAGTTACGCTAAGGGCAGGCGAGAAAATTAAGCTTACATAAAAAATTATGGGAATAAAAAAGTTCAAACCGGTAACGCCGACACTAAGATTTAAAGTAATCTCCGATTTTTCAGATATTACAAAAGATAAACCGGAGAAAGCACTGGTCCGTTCACTTAAAAAAACCGGCGGCCGCAATTGTTACGGCCGTATAACCGTCAGAAGAAGAGGCGGTGGACATAAGAGAAGATACCGGGTGATAGATTTCAAGCGCGATAAGTTTGATATAGATGCCGAGGTCCTCTCCATAGAGTATGACCCGAACAGAAGCGCGCGAATTGCCCTTTTGCAGTATACCGATAAAGAGAAAAGATATATAGTTTGTCCTCAAGGATTAAGGGTTGGAGATATCGTTATGAGTTCTTCTGACACACAGCTGGATATCAGGCCGGGAAATTGCATGAAGCTTAGCCATATCCCTTTGAGTACAACAATTCATAATATTGAGCTCGTACCGGGTAAAGGCGCGGTAATGGTTCGTAGTGCAGGCAGCGGAGCACAGCTTATGGCTAAAGACAAGGGTTTTGCCCAGCTTAAGATGCCTTCCGGAGAAATACGTCTTGTCAAAATGATTTGCCGGGCTACTATCGGTCAGGTCGGTAACGCTGAACATAATTCTATTGTCCATGGTAAAGCCGGAAGAATACGCTGGCTGGGAAGGCGTCCAAAAGTAAGGGGTGTCGCAATGAATCCGGTGGACCATCCTCATGGCGGAGGTGAAGGCCGCGCCGGACAAGGAAATCCTCATCCGGTTACTCCCTGGGGTAAGCCTACTAAAGGCTACAAAACACGGAAATCTAACAAGAAAAGTAATAAGTATATTGAAAAGCGGAGAAAAAAGCGTTAGAGAGGTAGATTATGGGAAGATCGTTAAAAAAAGGCCCTTTTGTTGCGGAAAAATTGTTGACGAAGGTGCGCAGGGCGAAAGAGCAGGGAACCAGGACTCCGATTAAAACCTGGTCCAGGGCAAGTATGATTACTCCTGATTTTGTTGGTTTGACTTTCGCCGTTCATGACGGGAAAAAACATGTTCCGGTGTTTGTAACTGAAGGAATGGTTGGCCATCGTTTAGGAGAGTTTGCGCCTACGCGTTTATTCAGGCAACACGGTGGTATAAAAGCAAAGAAAGCATTAGCAAAAAAATAATTATGGTAGCAAGAGCAGAGGTAAAATATATACGAATTTCTCCTCAAAAGATCAGGTTGGTTACTAACCTCCTTAAAGGCATGCCGGTTCAAAAAGCGGCTGCAGTGTTAAAGTCACTAAATAAAAAAGGTGCATATTATTTAGGAAAAATTCTTCACTCGGCAGTCTCAAATGCGAAAAATAAAGGCTTTAAAGAGGATACTTTATTTATATCGCGTACAATAGCTAATCCGGGTCCGACGCTTAAACGGTATCAAGCTGCTTCTTTTGGAAGGGCGGGAGTTATCAGAAAGAGGACTTCTCATGTTAGCGTAGAATTGGATACAGAGGAAAAAATTATTAATACGGTAAGTTCCGTCAAAAAACGCGGTCGGAGCTTAAAATCATCCATATAACGTAGAGGTAGGTATAATGGGTCATAAGGTTCATCCTTATATTTTGCGAATCGGTTTTGGGAAAAATTGGCAGTCGAGTTGGTTTACCGATAGAAGAAAAGATTATGCTGATTTTTTGGAAGAAGATTTAAAAATCAGAAAAATAACAAAAGATTTTTATAATTTAGGTTCTATTGCTTCGATTGTTGTTGAGCGCATATCAGCTACACTGTTACGCCTGCGGATTCGAACATCCCGGCCAGGTGTTATCATCGGAAGGCGCGGGCAGGATATCGAGCGGTTAAAGTCAACGATTTCGAAACAAACAAAGAAAGAAATTATTATCGATGTTGTGGAAGTTACCGAACCGACTACTGAAGCTCAACTGGTAGCTGAACTGATCGCTTTTCAGCTTCTTAAAAGGGTTAATTTTCGGCGGGCTATGAAACGGGCTATTCAGCAAGCAGTTAATATAGGATGTGAAGGAATAAAAGTAAAATGTTCCGGGCGGCTGGGCGGAGTGGAAATTGCCAGAAAAGAAGGATACAAACAGGGAAAAGTACCTTTGCAAACTTTCCGTGTAGATATCGACTATGGATTCTGCCTTGCAAAGACAACTTACGGCACCATTGGAGTAAAAGCCTGGATTTATAAAGGTATAAAACAGCTAGGCGATTATTTGGACGCGAAAAAAGAGGACGAGAAATAAAATATGTTATTGCCAAAACGGGTAAAATATAGAAAAACACATAGAGGCAGGAGAAATGGCCTTGCTGTTACTGGTTCAACAGTAAATTTTGGGGAATTTGGCATAAAGGCTCTTGGTGCGGCATGGCTTAAAAATAATCAAATTGAAGCTGCCAGAATTGTTTTGGCGCGGCGTCTTCGCAAAGCCGGAAAACTATGGATAAGAGTATTTCCTGCTAAACCTATAACATCAAAGGGCGCTGAAGCGAAAATGGGTAAAGGAAAGGGCGAAGTAGCAGGATGGGTAGCGGTTATTAGGAGAGGAACAATTATTTTTGAAATAGGCGGAGTTTCGGAGGAGTTTGCAAGAGACTCGTTCAGATCGGTAGCATATAAATTGCCTTTTAAAACCCGCTTTGTAACGAGACGAAAATGAAGGATGATAACTATCATGCGCAGACAAGATTTGAGAAACTTAAATGTTCAGGAATTGGAAGATAAGCTTAAGGAAACTCAAAAAAAGCTTATGGAGTTGAATTTCCAAAGAAAAACAGGCAGAGTAGAAAAGCCTCACCTTTTTAAAGAGGCAAAAAAGGATATTGCGCGTATTCTTACGATTTTAAAGGAGAAAGCTAATGGATAAAGGCAAAGTAGACACAAAGCGGATACTGGAAGGAGTAGTAGTTTCCGATAAGATGGAAAAAACCATAGTTGTGCAGGTAGAAAAGCGTCTATTGCACGGTTTGTATAAGAAGACTATCGTCAGGCATAAAAAGCTGAAAGTCCACGATTCTAAAAAGAGCGCCAAAGTAGGCGACAAAGTCAAGATTATCGAGAGTAGGCCTTATTCGAAAGATAAAAGATTTCGTATCCTTGAGGTGTTGGGATAAAGGCGGAATTATGATTTATCTAAGAAGTATTCTTGATGTTGCCGATAATACAGGAGCGAAAAAAGTATCCTGCATAGGAGTTATCGGAAAAAAGAATAAGAAATGTGCGACAGTCGGCGACGTGGTGACATGTAACGTCAGGGAAGTATCTTCCGGTGAAGGGCAGGTCAAAAAGGGAGAGGTAATCAGGGCTGTGGTTGTGCGAACCTCTCATCCCATTCGCCGTAAAGATGGTCTTTTTATAAAATTTGACAGGAACGCTTGTGTAATAATAGATAAACAGGGTAATCCCCGGGGCACGCGTGTATTCGGTCCGGTAGTGAGAGAGTTGCGGGATAAGTTCAGTAAGATTATTTCTTTAGCTCCTGAGGTAGTGTGATGTTGAGAGTAAAAAGAGGCGATAAAGTCAAGGTAGGAGCCGGAAAGGACAAAGGTAAAACCGGCAAGGTATTAAAAGTGTTGACTAAGAAGCGCCGTGCAGTAGTAGAAGGCGTAAATATTGTAAAAAAGCATATGCGTCGCCGTTCGGAAACCGACCAGGGCGGTATAAAAGAAGTTCCGCTTTCTATCCATATCTCTAATTTGTCTTTATTTTGTCCCAGTTGTAACCGCGAGGCGCGGTTTGAGATAAAGATATTGGATGATAAATCAAAAATAAGAGTGTGTAAAAGATGCAGCAAGCCGATATAAAAGAAAAGTATATACCCAGATTTTTACTTTTGTATAAGCAGGAAATAATTCCCCAGATGAAGAAGAAGTTCGGGTACAATAATGACCTTGAGGTTCCCCATTTGCTTAAAATATGTGTTAATATGGGCCTTGGCGAGGCGGTTGGTGATGCTAAGATTGTTGAGAAAGCAGCTGCTGATTTAGCCCTTATAGTTGGCCAAAAGCCGAAGATTACCAGAGCGCGCAAACCGATTTCCAATTTTAAAATCAGAAAAGATATGGCAATAGGTTGTTGTGTGACTTTAAGGAAGGCGATGATGTACGAATTTTTAGATAGATTAATTGGTATAGCTATACCCCGGATAAGGGATTTTAGAGGACTCTCTTCCCGTTCGTTCGACGGCACGGGTAATTATACCTTTGGCCTTACTGAACAGAGCATTTTTCCCGAGCTTAATTTGGACAAAATTGAACGGGCTCAGGGTATGGATATTACAATTAATACCAGCGCGATTACTGATGAAGAGGCCAAAGAGCTTCTTCTTTTATTTGGTTTTCCGTTTAGGCGATAAATATTAATGAAAAAGAGGTAGTATGGCGAAACAATCGAAGATTCAGAAGTGGCTGAAAGAAAGAGAGAACCCTAAATATAAAACAAGACAAAGGAACCGCTGCCGTTTATGCGGAAGGGCCCGGGGGTACATCCGTGATTTTGCGCTTTGCAGGATTTGTTTTCGTCAGCTTGCCTGGCAAGGGCTTATTCCCGGCGTAAAGAAAGCAAGCTGGTGAGGGTGAATATTTGCTATTGTAAGTATGAAGAGGGAGAAAAATGAGCAGAACTGACTTAGTTGCCGATTCATTGACTATTATAAGGAATGCTTTTCGGGTCAAAAAAGAAGAAGCTTTAATTCCTTGTTCTAAGGTAATGCTGGGTATCGTTAACATCCTTAAGGAAGAAGGTTATATCGATAATTTTAAAGAGATTGAGTTAGGAAAAATTAAAAAGATAAAGGTGTACCTAAAATATCAGAGAAAAAAAAGCGCTATAACTCAAATCAAGAAAATTTCCCGGGCGGGAAGGCGAACCTATGTTGATAAGGATAATATTCCTAATGTTCTTTCGGGATATGGCCTTGCCATTATTTCAACATCCCGGGGAATCATTAGCAATAAAGTAGCCAGGAAGCGGGGGCTCGGAGGAGAAGTGGTTTGTTATGTCTGGTAATTGCTGTGCATTGTATAACGAGGCAAATTATGTCAAAAATAGGAAAACAACCTATACCGGTTTTAGATAAAGTAAAAATCGAAATTAAAAACGGGGTTATTTCTGTGCAGGGTCCCCAGGGTAAGCTTTGTTTGCCTCTGCTATCTGTGGTTGAGGTGAAGTGTGCTAATTCTCAAATTGTAGTTACTCCCGTTGGTCAAAGTAAACTGGCAAGAAGTATGTTTGGCACTACGCGAGCTTTGATTAGCAACATGGTTAAAGGGGTAACCGAAGGGTTTAAGAAGGAACTTAATATTGTGGGCGTGGGATATAAGGCACAGATGAAGGATAAGGATTTGGTTTTGCAGATTGGTTTTTCGCACTTAGTGGAAATCAAAGTTCCTGAGGGTATCAAAGTTTCCCTTCCCAAGCCTACTACGATAATTATTGAAGGTATTGATAAGGTATTGGTCGGTCAATTTGCCGCCAATATAAGAAAAATTTATCCTCCTGAACCTTATAAGGGAAAAGGAATCCGCTATAGTGGTGAGGTGGTACGAAAAAAATTAGGGAAGGCTTTGGCAAAATGAAGTCACAAGGTAGGAATTATAGACATTCTAGGCTCGCAAAGAGGATTAGGGGTACAGATAAACGGCCCCGCTTGGTTGTGTTTCGCAGCAAGAAGCATATTTACGCTCAGTTGATCGTTGATACTGAGGCGAAAACTGTTGTTTTCGGTTCAACCTTAACTAAGGAGTTTAAGGATAAAAAAATTAAAGGCAGCACCAAAGAAGGAGCAAAAGCCGTAGGCGCTCTCCTGGCCGAGAAAATAAAGGCAATGGGTATAGGCAAGGTTTGCTTTGATCGGGCGGGTTATAAGTATCACGGAAGAGTGAAAGCTTTGGCCGAAGGCGCCCGGGAAGCTGGTCTTAATCTTTAAGGGAGGAATGGTTTTTCATGGTAAAGCAAATTGAGAATGAAACTCAGGAAAAAACTTTTATTGAGAAAGTAATTTTTATAAATCGTGTTACTAAGGTAACGAAAGGCGGAAAGAATCTCGGCTTTAGCGCTTTAGTCGTTGTTGGCGACGGTGCGAGTGAGGTCGGGTACGCTTTAGGTAAAGCAAATGAAGTGGCTGAAGCCATACGTAAAGGGATTAAGAGAGCGAGAAGGAATCTCACGGTTATTAGAAAAAAAGGTACAACAATTCCTCACCAAATGAATGGTAAGTTTGGCGCGGTAGAGGTGATGCTTAAGCCTGCTTTCCGCGGGACAGGTGTAATTGCCTGCACTTCTGTGCGTGCTGTATGTGAATGTGCCGGGATAAAAGATATATTGACAAAAGTTTTAAAAAAATCGAATAATCCAATCAATGTAATTAAAGCGACCTTTGTTGCTTTAGAGAATATGAAGGAGCTTAAAGATGCAGCTACATCGGCTAACGACAAGTAATAAATCGCCGAAAAGAGTTGGGCGCGGAACGGGAAGTGGACACGGTAAGACCTCGACTCGCGGCCATAAAGGCGCCGGTCAGCATGC
>DAOVKQ010000038.1 GCA_030631705.1 Candidatus Omnitrophota bacterium
AAATAACGGTTAAAGATATTACTAATGTTGAACATAATCTGCGTAAGCAAAGGAAGAGTAAGGTCAAATTGTTCAAAAATAGTAGTGAACCGGGGTAGAATAAACTTAAAGAACACGGTTATGGCGATTACGGCAAAAGCACAAACTATCGCGGGGTAAACCAAGGCACTTTTTATTTTTCTTTCGAATTCAAAGCGCATCTCCAAATAATTGGCCAATTTGTCTAATACAAAAGGGAGATTACCCGAGGCTTCCCCGATCTCAATAATTCCCCTCCAAAGAGAAGGAAAAACCTGAGGAAATTTCTCAATTGCCTCACTTAAAGACAAGCCTTTTCTTATATGCTCACCGATATCCTTTAAAATTTTGGTTAACTTTAAACTTTCTGTTTGAGCCGCCATTATATCCAAGCTTCTTAAAAGCGGCACCCCCGCTGAAAGACATATTGAAAGATGACGGGCCAGAAAACACATATCTAAAGGGGCTATGGCCGAATGTTTACCAGTGCCTTTTACAAAAGAATGAAACCCTTTGGAAAAAAGTTTATCCAGAAAACCACGCTTACGTTCAACACCGCTTTCCTCGACAGAAACAATAAAGAAATCTTCCGATCTTAAACGGTTTACCAATTCCTCTTTTGAATCAGCATCGGCAACTTCTTTTATTGTTCTACCGTCTTTTGTCTTAGCAATATACCGATAAAAAGCCATAATAACTACTTTCTTCAGCCAATATTAATAAGCGGCCACAGACAAAATCTCTTCTACCGAGGTTATACCTTCCTCCACCCGCTTAAATCCACTCTCAAGTAAAGTTAATGTTCCGCTTTTTCTGGCAATGTCCAACATCTGACGAGGATTAAGATTGTTATAAATAGCATCTCTTATCTCATCATTTACGCAAATCGCCTCGACGATTACCATTCTACCTTTAAAACCTATAAAATTACACTTCTTGCATCCTTTGGGCTTGTAAACCACCGAAGCGTCCAAACTAACTCCCTTGGGTAACTCTTCTTTCTTAAGCTCATGCGGTTCTTTACACAAGGGGCACAATCTTCTCACTAGCCTTTGAGCAACAATCAGCCTCATCGAAGAAGCAATAAGATAATTAGGTATTCCCATATCTATCAAGCGCACAATAGCGTCGGCAGCACTATTAGTATGAAGGGTCGAAAGAACAAGATGCCCGGTTAAAGCCGACCGGACACATATCTCCGCGGTTTCTAAATCTCTTACCTCTCCCACGAGAATTATGTCGGGATCCTGACGTAAAAAACTTCTTAAAACACTATCGAAATTAAGACCGATATCCGACTTAACCTGAACCTGATTAATTCCGTCCAATTTATATTCTACAGGATCCTCAATAGTAAGTACATTCTTTGTCGAATCACACAACTGATTCAACGCGGCATAAAGAGTTGTTGATTTTCCGCTCCCTGTCGGTCCGGTAAGAAACACTAAGCCATACGAAAAGGATAGGCCTTTCTTTATTTGTTCCAATTCCTGGGTCAAAAAACCTAATTTTTCAAGTTCTAGAGGAATCCTTGATTTATCTAGAATCCGCAAGACTATTTTCTCCCCGTAAATAGTAGGTATTGTTGATACCCTTAAATCTATAAGACGCTTCTCTATCCTTACCGTAAAACTTCCATCCTGAGGAAGGCGTTTTTCGGCAATATTCATCTTCGACATAATCTTAATGCGGGATATTAAAGCAAGCTGCATTACCATTGAAGGAGGCGCAATATCGTAAAGAACCCCGTCTACACGGTATCGCAGGCTAATTTTTTCTCTTTGAGGCTCAACATGAATATCAGAAGCACCCTCTTCAATAGCCTGCCGTATAATCAAATCTACGAGTTTAATTACAGGGGCTTCTTCGGTCTTAGCAATTAGCTTATCTAAACTAAGCTGTGACTCCTCAATAACAATCTCTTCGGCCCCTTCAGAGTCTCTTCTATAAGACGCTTCAATGGCTTCCTGAAACGCTTTTTCTTTACCGTAAAAATTCTCAATAGCCTTTAGGATATCGGCTGGGGTACTGACAATAAGATTAATCTCATATCCGGTTAACTTTTTCAAATTATCGATAAGAATCAAATCTAAAGGGTCAAATACCACTACGGTAAGGGAATTAAGACTTTTTGAAAAAGGCAAAACCAGATTTCTTACGGCAAACTCATAAGGAATGAGTTCTTTTAGGTTCTGATCACTGGATGGTTTTAGTTTACCCGAATCTAAACTCAGGTAGGGTACTGCGAGCTGCTTGCTTAACGCCACTACTATTTGCTCTTCTTTTATATACCCTAATTTAACCAATATCTCACCCAATCTGCCACCTTCTTTGGCTTGATAAAGGATGGCTTCTTCAAGCTGTTGTGACACAAGCATCCCCTCATTAATAAGGATTTCTCCCAATTTCCTATAGGATGGCATATTTATTGTTTAGAAAAACTATCTAGCGTAACACGCACGGAATCATCGCGAGCGAATAAACTCTGTTCCCTCGTAACATTGGGACTCATTTTAGAAAAGGATATTCCCTCTTCTTCATTCTCTGCGATAATACGAGGGGTTATAAAAACCAGCAATTCCCTCTCTTCTCTATCGGAAGAATCATACCTGAACAAAGAGCCCAAAAGAGGAATATTGCTTAAAAAAGGAATTTCATTACCAGCATCATCTTCATCCTGCCGGATTAAACCGCCAATAAGAAGAGTTTCGCCGTCTCTTAGACGTACTAACGACTTTGTTCCCCTTTCTTCGGGATTTCTTACAAAACCGGTCATCCCGCTAATTGTTAAACCGCTGTTGGTAGCCTGGCGGGTAAACATTTCTACAAATAAAGTTATCTCTCCTGAAAGCCCTACCTGAGGAGTAACCTTTAGCTTGGTTCCGGTATCGGTTCTTTCGACCTCCTGAACAGTAGTGCTCTCGGTGGTTGTTGTTTTAATACCGATTGCCTCATTAGTGGTGAGATTTACTACAGCGGTTTCATTAGCCAAAGTAAGTATCTTGGGACGGGCCAAAAACCGTGTAGAGACATCCGTAGAAAGCATTCTCATGGTTGAACTAAGGTTAGCAAGGCTGAAACTACCGGGAGTAGCAGCCATAGCCGAATAACCGCCGGCTCGCGTAAAAGATCTTGTACTACTAAAAGGAATAGCCAGCGGATGAGACCCTCCGGTAAATGTCGCCATAAGACCGTTGCTACCATAATCGAACCCTAATTGATCTACCAAACGCTTAGACACATCCAGCATTTCCACCTCAATCATAACCCTGGGCTGACGGACATCCAAACTTTTTACGACCTTATCAATTAAGGCAAACTGTACCGGAACATCTAAGACCATTAGCGAATTAGTCTGGGGGTCTTCAACAATTTTACCATTAGCGCTTAACGCTTGTCTTACCGCCGCTACAATACCTCTTGCCCCCTCAGAATCCCCCTCAGAATCATCATCATCACATTCAAAAACATCGTTTATGCGCTGCTGCAGAGGTGAGGAACCCAGGCGAAAATATTCCAAACGATAAGCCTTTGCTTTTAAATTAATCGTCGGCTGGCCCATTTCCTTTACAATGAATATTTTCGCTTCCGGGAAATAATCGTAAGCCAATCCGTTTGCTTTAAATACTATATCCATAGCTTCTCGTAAACACACATCCTGAAAATACAAGGTTAGTTTTCTTTCCCTTACGGCTTCAGTAGAGATAAAATTGAGCCCTGTCTGCTGAGAAAGTACTTTCAACACATTTACTAAAGATGCCCCTTCTAACTCCAGAGATACCATGGGATCCATTATGCCGGAAATCATATAGTCTCCGTACTTATTATCTATTTCATAGGCAAAATTCAAGTCAGAAGAAAAAATCTCATAAGCACGTGAACCGCTCCCATCCATCTCAACAACAACATCATTGGAAAGGATCCTTTTACCGTCAGACGTTATTCTTACATCCGCGCTATATCCGCCGCATAAAGCGAAAAAAGAAAGAAAAAAAACGGCGATTATTATTATTGTTGTTGACTTCATTTTACCTCCTATTTTTTCTCAACGCTCTTAATTCTCTCTTCATATACTGCTCCATCATAAAAAATAGAAACAATTCCATCGTTTATTTTTAATATCTTTCCATCAATTCCCTGTATAGTATCCCCTTCGATATAAACTTTTCCATCAATGATAACCTGCGGCATCTTTGTATTCCATATAACACCTTGTAAAGTTATCTCCAACGGCTCTCTCTTTTCTTCAACAGCAATTTCCCCCTCTTCAATAACAGACTCATCTTGAGGTAAAAGAGAAGTAAGGGGATCACGAAAATCTTCTTCCTGAGAAAAAACAAACAAATTTAACGCAAACCAAAAGAAAAATAAAAACAAACAAGCTTTTTTCATTTCTTTAACAACACTTTTAACGCCAGGTAAAACCCGGCGACTCCTTCTTCCTTCCTTAATTGATGAATCTCTACCGCGCCCGTTTCCTCCAGGGCTTTGATAAATTTCGATAAACCTTTATATCCAGCCATAACGTTTAAGATAACATCTATTTTTTTGTATTTTAGGACCGCGACATCCGGACCTCCGGCCGCTTTTGGTTTAAACGATTTTATTCTTATCTTTGATTCCTTAGCCATATTATCTGCCATACGTTGAAAATGAAATATATCACCGTCTAAAAATACAATTTCAAACTCTTCTATTTCTCTGTTTATACTTGCCAGCCTGGCAGCCACAACCTTTTTACCATCCAACTCTGCTCTTCTTCCCTCAATAGCTTTATCCTGATCCAAATATTTAAAATAAATACCCTTGCCTACTACGCCTACTATAAACAGAATAGTCACAACAAAAATAATGTTTTTATACTTTAATAATACCGGCATCTTAATCTAATTTCACTCCGAACTTTATAACGTTATAGGTCTTAAGCACTGCCTTATCTAAAGAAACAATATCAACCCTGGAGAAAATACGCCTGAAGTCATCATCTTGTTTAAGGTTATTTATGAATTCATCAAAGCTCTCTCTTTGTTCTTCGGCATCCGGCAGGAATATATAGCCATAGATAGCTAAGCTTAACCTGCCATCGTCACTTCTATATAAATGCATCTTATCCAGCCACAAGCCGGAAGTCAATAAAACCGGTATCCTAGTCAGCAAAGAAGAAACATAAATACGTTTACCCGCTTCCATCTTCAGCTCATTCAACTCATCTTCTTTCTTGGTGAGAATATCTTTTAAAGACTCCAAAGATTTTGACCTGGCAAAATCGCTTAAAGCAGCCTGCTTCCCTTCCTTCTTTAACTCATATTCTTTGATTGATAAGTCATTGCCCAGAAAAACCGATAATGAAATGCAAGCCAATACGCCCAGGCCCGCGACTCCGCCAATCAAGGGAAAATTAAACCCTTCAAGAGATATACTTTCTCTGGCTGAAACAATATCATCACGGCCTCCCAACATGGGGTTAAATTTAGCGGGAGAAGGATAAGCCATCGCCGCCGCATAAGCCTTGATACACTCTACCGTTATATTTTCCGCCTTAACGACTTTTTCCGGAGAAAGAATTAAAATATCCATCCCCAAATCATCGCTTAGCGAAGAAAATGCGTCGCGGAAGCCTGAATTACACAGCACAATGAGCTTATCTAAACTATATTCTTTAAACTCTCTCATAAAATACTGTATTGAAAGCCTTATTTCTTCCTTTAATTTATTTACCGATATCTCCTTTTCTCCGCTAACAACACTCAGATATCTATTAAATATAGGTAAATCGTTATAAAAAAAGGTAATATATGACTCTATCTCTGATACATCCAAAAGCACAAAATTTCTTATACCTCTGAAAGCTTTTAAAGACTTTAGCACCCTTGTCAGAGAGATGGCCGAAGGCTCTATCCTTACAGGTTCAATATTTAAACCGGTAAATAACTCACGGTATTTCTTGTAATTGCTGCGTTTTATCCCCAAAAAGGATAAATTAACTTTTTTGTGTTTAAGGGCCCTTGAATAACTGTAATCCCAGACAAGATCGCCTATCTTAAAAGGTATGTATTTTTCTATCTCATAGGCTAAAGAAGATTCAATTTCTTTTTTGCGCATCAAAGGCATTTCAAAATATCTAAAAATAAATTCTTTATCTAATAGAGAAACATAAACATCGCTATCTCCACGGTTAATCTCTCTCAAATTTTTATTTATTAGAGCTTCCCAGAGGATATTATTGTTGACAGTTTTTTCCTTTGATTCTCTTTCTACAGCAGATAAACTGAACTTAGAAAATGATATAAGGTTCCGTCCTTCAACCAATGCCGCAGAAACAAAACTATCTCCTACATATATACCTACAGTTCTCTTCTTCACTACAATCCCTTTCCTTTCTCACACTCTTTAAGCCACTTTTCTATCTCTTTGCGGTCAAAACGCCATACCTTCCCGATTTTAATACCGGAAATCTTTTTCTTATGAAGCCAGTTATATATAGTTTGTTTGCGCAAACTAAGATATTTGGCCAATTCATCAACGCTCATGAGACGAGGCATACCATTTCCTTTCATATTGTTCACCATTGTTATACTCTATTTAAATATATTTATTTAGTTATGTCAAGCCTAATTTGTTATAATTTTTCATAATTTCCCCATATATTGTACCT